>JAFARV010000415.1 GCA_019245255.1 Acidobacteriaceae bacterium
AGGTGCCGGCGCAATCTTTTTCGGCAAGACACGACTGTTCGGAGTGATCTGGTTTTCCTTTGCCGTGATATTCGCGCTGACACCGGCAATTTTGTTTGCACGTGGTTCAACGCTGGCAATTGCCACAGGATTCGTGTTGTTTCTCGCGTTGACACGAAGATGGCTGCTGGTATCAACAATTGTCTTGATCGGCATAACCGTATTCGTCGCGGCTGATCGAGTAATCGGCGATGTTGTGCATAGAGCTACTGATGTGAACGTCGAGACCGGACAAGGCTTCAGCGGCCGCTATAGCAGGTGGGACAAAGCAATCGAGGCCATTCGGAGCCAACCCATCACGGGCTATGGATTCGGCCAAGAGTGGCCAGTCTTAAGCAGCATTGGTAGTGAGGGGCGAGCCCATAATGCTTATCTTTCCGTGTGGTTAGAGATGGGCCTCGGAGGCTTGACTCTTTTGTGCGCCGTTGTCGCTGCGTACCTGAGGACGGCCTATTTATTGATTCGGCGACCAGAAACCCGCGACTTAGGAGCCTTGATGCTTGCCCTAGTTGTGGCGATCTGTATGGATAGTTTCGGTCTACCGACATTGTATTGGGAAAAACTGCCGACAATAGCGCTTGCCTTATCTTTAGCCCTGACCGGCATCGGAGAACGGTTGCAATGGCGTCCGGTTGTCAGGAGAGACAGTAACTTGACCGCACAGGTTGGCCACGCATCTTATGGAGCAGCGTAGAACCATGCAGGAATCAGTCAAGGTATCCGTAATTGTTCCGTGCCGGAACGAAAGGGCTGCCATCATACCATTTCTGGATTCGCTACTGAATCAAGAGCTAAATGGGATCGACATGGAAGTCCTTATAGCGGATGGGATGAGTAATGACGGCACGCGAGAAATTCTCAACGACTACCGCCAACAGCACCCTTTCTTGCGAATCATCGATAACCCCGACAGACTCACTGCGCCCGGACTAAACAGAGCGATACAAGCTGCCAGCGGGGAGATCATTTTGCGCATGGACGCCCACACGGAGTATGCAGCGAATTACGTGCGGCGCTGCGTGGATGTGCTCCAACAAACAGGGGCGGACAATGTTGGGGGACCGGCACTAACTCGAGCAGACGGATGGTTCGCCAAAGCGATCGCCGCTGCATATCACAGCAAATTTGGTTGCGGCGGCGCGAGGTTCCACGATCCCGCGTATGAGGGGTATGTCGACACAGTCACGTATGGCTGCTGGTGGAAATCTGTGTTTGATCGTATCGGATTCTTTGATGAGAGCTTCGTGAGAAATCAGGATGACGAGCACAATCTTCGTCTTACTTTGGCGGGAGGCAAGGTGTGGCAGTCGCCGAATATAGTTTCCTGGTATCGGCCGAGGACGAGCCTCAAAAGTTTGTTTTCGCAGTATTTTCAGTATGGGTTCTGGAAGGTGTTCGTGATTCGTAAACACGAGACGGCTGCTTCGTTCCGCCACTTCGTTCCCGGGTTGGCGGTACTTGGCGCAATGATACTCTCGCTCGCGACTGCCTGCGCGATGGCGACCGGTTCGCATTCCGTTGCCGGCGCACTGGGGACGCTTCTTCTCGCGCTCGCGTGCGCCTATGCCGCGATGTCCATAACGGCGAGTGCCATGGTGCGAACCGAAGAGTGGAAAACAGGCGCCGTACTGCCGGTTGTTTTCGCCACATATCACGCATCGTATGGCATAGGGTTCTTATGGGGTTTGCTTCACGTTTGCATGGCACCGACCGGAATTAAACTCTACGGCAGCGCGGTAACAAGGCTCACCCGATAATCTTCTTTAGATCGATGAGAAAGTAATGTCTACTGTTCAGAAGCGCGATTCTAAGGGTACCGAGCGCAGTGTTGGTTTCATCACGCCAGTTCGCGCGTACATTCACGGTGGACGCGTCTACACCCACGTCGCATCGGGTAGGATAGCGAACGGACTTGCGCAGCATTACGACAAGGTCTACCTGTGCGCTCGTGTTTCTCACACTCCACCGGAGTCCAGCACGGATCTACCTCTTGAGGCAAGCAATATTGAAGTGATCGAACAGCCCTTTTGGGCGACCTCGCTCGCCGCGCTAAAGTACCCGATCGGGATCACTAAGGCTTATTTATCGACGTGCAGGCGGTCAAGTGACCTGTTCATTCGAGGCATGTGTCCCTATGTAGCCTTTGTTTACCTGCTCGCGTTGTTCTTCAGGCTGCGGACGTGCCACTGGATAGTCGGTGACCCGATAGCTGTACTGCGGGCAGGCGAACGAAGGGGAGGGGTAATCGACGCACTCTCACTGGTGTATGCCTGGCACGATCGCATTGCAACACGACTTGGCAGATGGCTGACGCAGGGCAGTTTTATCTGCAACGGTGACGCACTGGCGCATGCGTATCGCTCGCCTCACACGTTCAGCACTGTTTCCAGCACTATGCGTGCGGATGAATTTTACTACAGAGAAGATACGTGCTCACGCGCGCGTGTGAGGATTCTCTTCGTTGGCTACATCCGTCCCGAGAAGGGGCTCGAGTACTTACTCAAGGCGTTCGCGCTGCTGAAAGCAAGAGACCGATGCGAACTGCAGCTCGTCGGTCCGGATCAATTTCCGGAGTACCGGAAGCAACTTGATGACGTCGCGGCGGGATGTGGAATAACCGACCTCATTTCCTGGGAAGGATACGTTTCGTATGGGCAGCCAATATTCGAGCGCATGCGGAGCGCCGATATATTTGTTCTGCCAACTCTGTCGGAGGGCACTCCTCACGTGCTTGTCGAGGCGCGTGCTAACGGTTTACCATGCATTTCGACCACAGTTGGAGGCGTCCCGTCTACCGTCACCAATGAAGTGGACGCTCTATTGGTACCGCCAAGAGACCCGACGGCATTGGCGGAAGCCATTGATCGAATTATTTCAGATGGTCAACTTCGGCGCCAACTAATCCGAAATGGGCTTATCGGAGCGCGGACCCAAACAATTGAGCAGTTTATGCAACTCGTGGTCGCACAACTTGATCGCGAAGGCAATGGCGGTGCGTCCCCTGTGCGGCCGGAAGGGTCAATGGCATGCGACGACTGTTAGCATATCTTTGGTTCGATTTCGTGATGACAGTCACAGGAGTATTACCGGATCTTATCCCTATAACACGCTTCCGCGGACTATTGCTCCGACCGGCGCTTCGTTCCTGCGGGGCTAATTTCCAAATAGCCCGCCGTGTGACAGTTAACTTCCCGAACTGCATGGATGTGGGCAGGGATGTATTCATAGGAGTTGGTGCGTGGCTTCATGCGGCAGGCGGGATCACGTTAGAAGATGGAGTGCAACTCGGCCCATACGTAGCTTTAGTTACAGGCGACCACACGATGAAGGACGGATCCTATCGTTATGGCGCGTCGAAACGCGCACCGATCCGGCTTTGCAGTGGGTCTTGGGTCGGCGCGCATGCAACCCTGACCAAAGGAGTAACACTGGGCCGGGGAAGCCTTGTCGCAGCAAATGCTGTGGTTACAACCAGTATTCCGGACTTTACGCTTGCTGCCGGCGTTCCGGCGCGGGTTATCAAGCGCTTAGTGCAGGATGAGATTCTGCAAGAACAGTGCTGACGAATGCTTCACGCGGAAGAAGGTGGCTCGGCGATTGGTGGTGCTGTGAACATGTACGATTTGAAAACTCAGGGGCATCTGGGCGACGAGATTATGTTCGAGTCTCGCTTGTTGGAGTACGACAAGGCTTTTTGCGAACTCGGACTTAGCCCACTAAGCAATACCAGGATCTTCGACGCGGGCTGCGCCAATGGGAAGTGGTTGGACATCGTCTGTAAGCGCTGGGGTGCTAACGAGCGTAATTGTGCAGGAAACGACGTTCGCGACTATATATGGAATGAATGGATTGCAGCCCATCCCAACTCGAAAATTGACTTCGTACGCCAGCCAACGCACGAGCTTACGCTTCCACGTGGATCGTTCGGCGTCGTTCATCAATCTATGATGCTAAGTTCGATCATTGATACCGGCATCCGGCACAGGACTTGCGAAGTGCTATGGGATCTGATCTCTCCTGGAGGATTCCTCATCTCTTACGATTTCTGGATAAATCCCTTTAACAGCCGCACACACGCGATCAGAATGCGTGATCTTCAGCAACTGTTTCCAGAGGCGAAGCTGGCATACAAACGCTTTATCACACTAGCTCCTCCGATTTGCCGTCCGCTCTCGCGATTTGGTGGCTCGTTTGTACGTGAGCTAGAGAAACTTCGCGCATTGAATTCGCACCTACTCGTGGCCCTTCAGCGGGTTTAGCTTGCGGTAACAAACTTCGGCTTTTTTATTCGCCGCTGTTCGGCGGAAGACGTGCAGTCTCTGGAGCAATCTCGAAATAATCTGGGCTCGGTTCCGTACTCGCAATAGCCAGACGCTTCAATGCATAGCGTTACTAACGTTCTTACATGCGACGTTTATTAAGCAGCCATTTGGTGACATCAACGTTGAATAATGGACCGCAGGCCGTCGCGACAACTTCGGCCTCCTTAAATCTCGACGTGCTTCGCTCCTGCGCCGTGTTGCTCACCGTTGGTTTCCATCTTGCCAAGCTGTTCAACGCACATGCCGGCGCGCTTCGTACGACTGACTTCGGACTACTAGGGGTCATGCTCTTTTTCGTACATACGACGCTTGTACTCATGTTTTCCTTGCAGCGGCAACGCAGCAGAAGTGGAGAAAACCTTTTTTTGCCTTTTATGATCCGCCGCATCTTCCGGATCTACCCGCTGGCATTAGTAGTGGTTACCGCTGCATATATATTAAGGATTCCGTCGGATTTACACTTTGGTCATTTCGAGCTACTGCATCAAAGCCCGGCAAACCTGATCTCCAATCTACTGCTGGTTCAGAACGTTACGTTACAAAAGGCCAATCCTGGTCCACTGTGGAGCCTGCCACTCGAGATCCAGATGTACCTGGTTCTTCCTGCACTCTTCGTATTCGCATCGCGCTTTAAGTCTGCATTGCCATTAGTGTTCCTCTGGTGCTGTGCAGTCGCCTGTTGGTTTGGGATTGGACTGGTAGCTGGAGTACTTCCACTTAGCGAAGGAGGCTATCGATCACCAGCTGAGATAGCCCTAAAATTCACACGCTTCGCGCCTTGCTTTCTCACGGGCATTTTAGCTTTTAAGCTCTGGAGCAATCGTCGAATTCTACCTGGCTTTGCCTGGCCGATATATCTGCTCGCGTGTTGCACATTCTTTGTCTTGTTTCCGGGAAGCGACCCGATCGAGACGGGCTGGTTTATCTGCTTTGCAATTGCGCTGGGAAGCTGCTGTTTTCGAGAACTTAAAGACACTCCTGTCACAAAGGGATGTCGCGAACTCGCGCGATACTCCTACGGAGTTTACTTACTTCAGTATTTTGCGATGTGGACAGCCTTCGATATTTCCCGGCATCTCCCCTTGGTCGTGCAGATTGGGATATTTATCGTGACTCTCGGGGCGCTCCCCGTTGCTCTGTATCACTGGGTGGAGGCTCCGCTTATTGGAGTTGGTGTCAGGCTTTCTGAGCACGTGACCAGGAGGTCCTCAGCACGTCTTAAGATAAGCGTGCCGCAAGTAACCCAGGTGATGCCCTTGTCATCCGATGCAAAGTGTTAGGGCGGCTTTAGCCTGCTCCAACCAAGCTGCAAACAACAGTTCATACTTCAACTACTTCCAAGTTTCAAGTAGAGGTCTCATGTATCAACAGGAGTTCATTCCATTCGCGCTACCCGACATCGGTGAGGAGGAAATTGATCAGGTCGTTCAAACGCTCCGATCAGGCTGGCTCACATCTGGACCCATGGTTACTCAGTTCGAGGAGGAGTTTCGAAAGTATGTGGGCTCACAGAGGGCACAGGCTGTAAACTCCTGCACGGCAGGTCTGCATGTTGCACTGAAAGCTCTTGACATAGGGTCAGGGGACGAAGTGATCACGACTCCACTCACCTTCTGTGCGACGGTTAATGTGATCCTGCAGACCGGAGCACAGGCGGTTCTTGCCGACATCGGAACCGACCTTAACATCTGTCCGGAGGCCATCGAACGAGCTATCACGCCGAATACACGAGCAATTATTCCCGTGCACATAGCTGGATTGCCGTGCCAGATGGATGTGATTTGGGACATCGCAAATCGGTTTGGACTGCGAGTGATTGAAGATGCCGCCCATGCATGCGGCGCTGAGTATCGGGGTCAACGTATCGGAGCGGGCCGAAGTGATGCGGTTGCATTCAGTTTCTACGCAACCAAGAATCTCACCACGGGTGAGGGCGGCATGGTTACCTCGCGCGATCCGGAGATGCACGATAGAATGCGACTACTCTGCCTGCATGGCATCAGCCGAGATGCGTGGCGGAGATACGAGAAAAATGGCAATTGGTTCTATGAAGTTCTCGATTGCGGATTTAAATACAATCTCAGCGATGTCTTGGCTGCAATTGGAATTCAGCAGTTGCGGAAATTGGAGCGGATGACCGCGCGGCGAATCGAAATCGCGCAGCTGTACACGAATGCTTTCAAGGAAATCCCCGAGATAGAACTACCGCCAGATCGATCGGACAGCCGCCATTGTTGGCACCTTTACGCGTTACGCCTGAATCTCGGTGAGCTATCCAGCAGCCGAGCGCAATTCATAGCAGACATGGGTAACTTGGGTATTGGTTGCAGCGTTCACTTCATACCCATCCCGCTGCATCCGTACTACAAAGATCGGCCGGACGTACGGTCTAGCTGTCCGCGAGCAATTTCCGAGTATGAACGGCTGGTTTCAATTCCGCTCTATTCACGGATGGGAGATGGCGAAGTGGAACGTGTGATCGATGCCGTAAAGACCGCCGTTTCGAGAAGCCGTAAACGCGTCGTGACATTCGCGACGGCAGCCTATTGAGGTCACGAGCATGCAACAACTGACGTCGGCGGGCCTTGTCTTTGCGCCCGTGTCGTTTCGAGTCAGGCGGCTGATTGCCGTTTGGGTAGCACAGGTGTTTGTCTTCTTATGCGCTGCTCTTTTGGCATTCCTGCTGCGATTTGATTTCAGGCTGTCGAGTCGGGAATGGGAGCAAATTGCGATTGCGCTGCCAGTTCTGATTATAGGAAAGGGAGCTGCATTCAGGCTATTGAGTATCGATGATGGCTCTTGGAGATACGTGTCGATTTCGGATGCGGCGCGCATCTGCCTTGCAAACGTAATCGGTTCCTTTGTTTCAACAATTACGATTTTGATTTTGTTGCCGCATGGGTTCCCAAGGTCGATTTATATCCTTGATTTCTCGTTGTGTGTCCTTTTGAGTACGGGTATTCGCGTTCTAGTCCGGATGCGTGAAGATCGGAGAGATCGAGGTACTGACCAGCATGTTACCTGGAAGAGAATCCTGATTTACGGGGCAGGCGAGGCCGGGCTGGTGACACTTCGCGAGATCAAATGTAACTCTAAGCTAACTTACAAAGTCTGCGGGTTCATCGATGATAATCCACATAAAAAGGGATTGCTCCTCCAACAGTTACCAGTTCTGGGAACTGGAACGGATTTATCGACGATTACAAAGCGTCTGCAAATAGACGAGATCCTTATCGCTATCCCGTCTGCCACAGGAGCGCAGATGGCGAGCATTCTCGCCCGGTGCCACAAGGCGCAAGTGCACTGTAAGACCGTTCCCGGACTTGCCGAAATCCTTATCGGATCGGGTTTCGTGGACCACATTAGGGACGTGGCGGTAGAGGATTTACTAGGCCGCACGCCCGTGAGTCTTGAAGGAACGGAAATCCGTAAGAAGCTCGAAAACAGCACAGTGCTCGTGACCGGCGCCGCGGGTTCAATCGGGTCCGAACTGTGTAGGCAAATAGCGCGCTTCAATCCGGCCGCGCTCGTCGGATTCGACATTTCGGAGACCGGACTCTTCGAAGTAGAGAATGAGATGCGTGAGCTGTTCCCGAATGTTCCCTTTCATTGCGAGATTGGAAGCATGCAGAGCGTACGGAGACTGTCGGAGATTTTCGATCGACATTTGCCATCCATCGTGTATCACGCGGCAGCGTACAAGCACGTTCCGATGATGGAGACACACGTCTTCGAAGCAATTGAGAACAACATTTTCGGTACTTGGAATGTCGCCGCAATGGCAGCGCGGCACGGGGTGTCCACTTTCGTCTTGATTTCATCTGACAAGGCTGTACGTCCCACAAACATGATGGGAGCTAGTAAACACGTTGCGGAGTTAGTGATCAAAGCTCTTCAACAAAAGGAAGCAGGGAAATTCGTTGCCGTCCGGTTTGGCAACGTTCTGGGTAGCAACGGAAGTGTGGTCCCGATCTTCAAGCGTCAGATCGCAGCCCGCAAACCGATTACCATCACTGACCCGGATATGAAGCGCTACTTCATGACTATCCCAGAGGCGGTGCAGTTGGTCCTCCAGGCCTCCACAATGGGAAATGGCGGTGAAATCTTTGTATTGGACATGGGAAGTCCTGTTCGAATTTTGGATTTGGCCAAGAGCCTGATTCTTTTGTCAGGCCTTCGTCCAGAGATAGACATACCCATCCGTTTTACCGGGATTCGCCCGGGCGAGAAACTGTCTGAGGAGTTGTCAGCATACTACGAGAACATTCTTCCGACTTCACATGAAAAAATAAAAAGCTTCCGCGGGCCAGCGCCAGATTTTGAGGAAATGCTCCTCAGCTTGGAGCGCCTGCACGAGATCTGTGAAACACGGAACCTTGGCGAACTGATTGTTTGGCTGAAAGACATGGTCGAGGACTATAGTCCCAGCGCACAAATCCTGCGGAGAGTGACAGCTCAGTCGGAACCAGAACTCACCAGAACTTCAACAGCCGATTGCGCCATGGCGACGGCCGCCGGCAGATAGCTTACGGGTTACGGAATTGCGGGACTTTTCCTGAGTTGCTGCCCCTTGAGGCGATCCAATTCTTGGCCGAGATTTCGTCGAACGGCCTCCAGGACGTCGGGATCATGATTCCAATGCATCCAATCAGTGCCGACACGTCCGGCGACTTCGTGCGCCCAGTCACCGCGCCCTAATTCCTGAAGCAATTGCATATACTCGTAGTCCTCAACTCCATCGCGAATCCACTTCAGCCTCATCGAAGCAACTACACCTTCCTCACCCACCTGTTTGCCTGGATACACTAACATCCCTTCTCCGGG
>JAFARV010000565.1 GCA_019245255.1 Acidobacteriaceae bacterium
GTTTTGAGAGCAATGAGCGATGAAGTCTGCGACCCAGGCGGCCTGGGCAGTGGCTGGACCTCCGACGCGCAGCTGCGAATCGACGTTCTTGATGGCTTTGGCGGTGGTGTCGTAAAGCGCGAAATAGGTGGATTGTTGCGGTTTGCCGTTCCAGAAGTCGATATTCGGCTCATTCCAAACTTCGAAATACCAACTGCGGACCTCGTCTGCTCCGTACCGCTGTTCAAGATGACGGGTGAACGTGTCGATCAGAGCAGCCCATTTCGCGGGGTCCTTGGGTGGGGATGGCAACGGTTTGTACCAGAAGGCGTGGGGCGTGAGGTTGAGCGCTAGCTTACGGGGCATGAAGCTGAGCTCCACGAAGGGCTTGATCTGGTTTTCAAGAAGACCGTCGTAAATCTGGTCAACATAAGAAAAGTTGTAGACAGGACGCCCGTCGTGTTCGTCGTAGACCCCGTTTTCGTCGTCGAGGATGGCATGGAAGCGGACGTATTTGAAGCCGGTGATATCGCGAACTGATCTGAGGTCCCGGCGGTAGTCGTCACGCAGGCTCAGGTTCGCACGGCCGGAGCCGAACATCTGCTCCCAGAAGTGGGTGAACGGGCGGGTCGGGGCGGACGAGTCGACGGCAATGGTCTCGGTCGTGGGTGGGGCCTGGCGTCCGGGTGCAGCGAGGACGAAAACAATTGATAGGGACGCGGTTAGTAGCTTCACGTGCATTTAGAGTGCGCGGAGGCGTTGCCTGCTACATTGGGCTTCGGGCAAAATTACCGAACGAAAATCCTTGGCTTCGTTTTTTCAGCATTGAGCCCAAACGAGATAACCCATGAAAATTGTTGTACTTGCGATTGCGGCCGCAGCCCTTGCACAGGCGGGAGCGGGCGATGTGGATGTGTACTCGCCACAGCAGCTTGCCGCCATTTCGAAGAGTCTTTCGCAAAAACGAACCCAGTTTGCTGCCGAGCCTCTGAAGAAATACGGCAATCACTACACGATGGTGGCGTATCGTGAGGCGACAGGTTCGTCCGAGGTGCACGAGAAAGAAGCTGACTTTTTTTATGTAGTGGAAGGCGACGCAATCCTTGTGACCGGGGGAAAGTTGGTGAACGCGCGGACGGAAAAACCGGGTGAGCTACGTGGCTCCGGAATCGACGGCGGGACCAAGCAAACGCTCCTGAAGGGATCTATCGTTCACATTCCGGCCGGGACGCCGCACCAGGTTTTGATTGAAAAAGGCAAGCCGTTCACCTACTTTGTCGTGAAAGTCATCGAACCATAAATGGCCGCGGCATGGGTTTTGACCGTTCTGGCGCTGATCGGCGTAATCGCCGGGGGTGTGCTGGGGCAGTCGAAAACCATCTCCGCGCATCTGGCGGCGGCGGGCGGAGGCGTTTTATCGGGCATCTGCCTGTTCTGGCTAATACCTGAGATTGCAGAGACATCCGGATTCGCGTTCGCTCTTGCTTTGACGGTGATCGCCGGGGCCGCTTTGGTTGCGTTAGATAGGGTGCTGGCGCACACGGGACACTCGCCAAGGCACGGGATGGTCGGACCGCTGCTGCTGGCAACGGCGATACATAGCTTTCTCGACGGCTGGAGTGTGCGAGCGCTTGCGACAAAGCCGCTGGCAGGCATCGCGGTCCCGATCGGGCTGGCGCTGCACAAAATTCCGGAAGGCCTGGCGATCGGCTGGATCACGCGCAAGGCGATCGGGTCGACGGCCAGGGCGATCCTGGCGAGCGGGGCAGTGGAGCTACTTACGGTAATCGGCGCCATCGTCGAGCCTCCGGCGGAATCGTCGGGGGCGGCTGTTTTCGGAGAGAGGTGGACAGCGGCGGTGCTGACAATTGTCGGCGGCAGCTTTCTATTTCTTGGCTTTCACACGGTGGTTTCGGAGCGGAAAAAGGTGGGGGTTATGCCGGTGTTCGCAATGGCGTTCGGCGTTGTTGGACTGTTTGCCTGGGTGCACGGACGAGGAGGGTGATGAGGGTAGCGGCCTGTCGTCGCCAAGATTAACTGAATCGGCGCCAGCAGTGAGTTGCTGGCGCCGAAGCTGGCTGGGGGGTGCGACAGGAGTAAGTAGGTGGGGCCTAGTTTTCGCCGTTAACCGTGATAGATGTCGACTCGACCGCATCCGCAGTTGTTGAAGAACCCCAGATCGAGTTACTTCCCCAGAGGGTGTTGCTTCCCCAGAGGGTGTTGCTTCCCCAGATCGAGTTACTTCCCCAGATCGAGTTACTTCCCCAGATCGATTTGGAGCCGGACACCGGCAGCGTGGCACATACGGAACCGGAACTACACACCACATTAGTTGATCCGGTACTCGAATTGAATGTTGCCGTGGGCGAAAGAGCGGTGCCGGAGAAGGCGGTTGTATCTGCCAGGGCAGCCGCGATGTCAAGATAGCCCGCGCCGACGGTGAACGTGTCGTATTGGCTCGTGAAGGTCTGTCCGGTGGTTGCGTCCGTGGCCACACTCGACTTCGGAAAGGTCTTGTAAGCGGTAAGCATCAGCTTTGCTTTTACCTGATCGGGCGTGAGCGACGGTTTCGCCTGAAGCAGCAGGGCTGCCGCGCCGCTAACGACGGGAGTCGCCATGCTAGTGCCGCTGAGCCGGTAATACAGATAGGAGGCACCCGAACCTGCGTTGGTCATGAAGTAGTCCATCGTCACCATGTTCGCCGGGTACGTGTTGTAGAGGGTACCACTTGGTGCGTACAAAGAAACCACTTGATTGCCCGGAGCCACGATGTCCGGCTTCACGATGTGATCGATGATACTCGGCCCTTTCGAACTGTAACTTGCAATCAAGTCGTCAGTCCTGGAAGGAGTGCCCATGGTGCGCATTGCCCCAACCGTAATCACGTATGGATCGTTGCCCGGAGCGGTAATGGTGCCATATCCGTGAGTCCCTTGCGAGTTGTCGCGGCCGTCGTTTCCAGCCGCCACGACTACCACGATGCCAGCCTTCCAAGCCGCTTCGACAGCTTGGCACAGTGGATCTTGCTTGTAGCTCTCGAAGACCGGACGACCCAGCGAAAGATTGATCACTCGAATGTTGTAGGTGGACTTCAGGCTGATTGCCGTATTGATTGCAGCGATCACATTGCTGTCACTTCCGGCGCCATTTTGATCAAGTACACGGAGGTCGATGAGGTTCACTCCGGGAGCGACGCCTTGCAGGTCCCGGAAGCAAGTCGGGCAGTGCGATCTGTAACCGCTTCCGCCGATAATTCCCGCAACGTGCGTACCGTGGCCGTAATAGTCGTGCCAGTCATTGTTAATCCAATCTTGTTTATAAACAATCCGGCCCACAGCGAGGTCCGCATCGTCCGTAATTCCGCTATCGATGACGGCAACCCCGATTCCGGCGCCAGTGAGATTCGAATTCCATGCGGCCGCTGCGTTTACTGCTGCAGTGACATTGTCGAGCATCCCAGTGAGCTTGCGATCGGCTGAAATATGGGCCACTTCGGGGTCGGACGCGAGGTCCTGCAACATGTAAGCAGGAATCGAATATGCGCCGGATTTAATGAATGAAAGATCGTGTTTTAATGTTCCGCCACGCGTCGTCACTTTCTCGTGGTGAGCAGGACCGGGCGTGGTCACAAATTGTACGATGACGTCCGCGTTCGAGTTGGGGTCCACATTCTCGAGGTCTCGAGAGATCTTTGGATTGGCCGCAAATGCGAGAGCGGAGAAAAGAACGGAGGAAATAAGTTTGAATATGTAATTCTTCATAATTTGCTCACGATGGAACCCCAGCTAGCAAGCCTTATTTCGAGTTCCGAACGTCTCACAGTGTTTATCGGCGATGCAAACAGGAACTTTAGTTTAAAGTGGGAAAAAAGGTAACTTAGACCGTACATGAGGACCGAGTAAGGGTACTGGAAAAGGAGCTTATGGCGGTTCGATTACGAATTCACGCGGGAGGAGACGGGCGCGAACCGCTCGACGGTCTGGAACAGATCACTTGCACGCATTGGTTTCGAGATGTAGCCATCCATACCGGCTGCG
>JAFARV010000664.1 GCA_019245255.1 Acidobacteriaceae bacterium
TTGCTTTCAGCTCCTGCCAGGTAAGCGGCTGTTGTCCGAACGCTTGAACAGCCAGCAGCGTCACCGTAGAGCCTACACGTAGCAAGGAGAGCAACCAGTGCCGGGGCGGCCTCCTCAATTCCCTGTCCATTCGCATGGGTGATCTTCGGTCTTTCCTTTTTTATTCTCCCCGCAATCCGGCGAGGCAAGTGATTTGTTAAGCACACAGCACATTTCGCGGGGGGCTTCCGACCAAGCTACCAATTTTCTACAGAGAAAAAGAAGAACGGGAGCCGTCTGCCGGCGATTGCC
The DNA here is from genome assembly GCA_019245255.1 of Acidobacteriaceae bacterium. GTDB lineage: Bacteria > Acidobacteriota > Terriglobia > Bryobacterales > Bryobacteraceae > Bog-105. The sequence continues at coordinate 292 of JAFARV010000664.1, forward strand.
GGGGAGGGTGAGCCCACCTCAAAGCTCGCCACCGAACCTGATTATCTGTGAGCGTAAAGTTCTTCAGTCCGTTAACAGAGGATAGCGTTTGATTTATGCGATGGGGACAACAAGGAAGGGCTGCGTTGTCGGAGCGAGCGAGCCCTGACTGGGCTCGACGGTGACAGCAACTGCTGCGATCTGCTGGATATTAACGGGTTCCTGGTACACGTGCACGGCTGTGCCAGATTCGTTCGGTCGGAACAGGCCGGCAGGAACCGGCGCCGCTCCAATTGCCGCGCCCTTTGCTGGAATCAGCCAGAGCTCGAACGTACGATCAGAAGCTATGGCAGGGAGGTCGGAACCGATCATGACGAATGTGCCATTGGGACTTACGAACACCCGGCCGTGCGCCACGTTATTAGACTGTCCGAACTGCACGGTCCGCGTTTGAGCCCGCGCCATAATTTCGAGTGCCGTACGCAGTTGGTTGCGCTCGGCCAAGACGTGTTGCAGGATATGTTGCCGGCGCGTGAGTTCGACGTTTGACCAGACTCCTACCGCCAGAAGGACGAGGCAAGCAACAGCGAGCGCATCCACCAGGAAATTCCAACGCCGGCTTTGCTTCGGCGCCGGTCGCACACTTGCCATGAGACGGCGGCGCACCTCGGCCGGAGGTTCAGCCGGATCAACCAAACCGGACAACATCGCCGTCGCGTTCACGGCCTTATGGATGTGATCAATGCAATACCCGCAGTCATCAGCGACATGTTCGTCGATTTGCGACGCAAGATCCGTCTCAAGGGCGCCGAGAGCGTACAGATCGTAGAGTTCGTCCATCTCGGCGTGAGTCATGAGGTCGCCTCCTGCCTGACGGCGGAACGCAAACGCCCTAACCCGGTTCGGATCCAGGTCTTCACCGTTCCGAGCGGCTCGTTCAGTGTCCGTGCGATCTCTGTTTGGGAATAGCCGTCGAAATAGGCTAACTCGAGCGCGCGACGCTCGTTCGCATTCAGGTTTGCTAACGCCGTCTTCACGATGTTTCGACGGTCAAGAACGGACTCCGTCTCTGACGGGCCTTGTGCGAACAGAAGCGGGTCGACGTGTTCCAGCGGACGCAATCGCGTTTTAAAGCGCGACTGAGCAGATCGCAAATGATCGATGGCCATGTTGCGGGCGATGGACACGATCCAGACACCGAGAGCGCCTTTGTTGCTGTCGAAGTCGCGCGCGCGGTTCCAGACACGCATAAACAGTTCCTGCAGCAGATCCTCTGCCACCGTCCGGTCCCTTGTGATTCGGAGAAACAGGCCGTAAGCGAGCGATGAATAGCGATCGTACGCAGCCGCCAACCCATCCGGATCGCGCTTCTTAATGCGTTCGATAAGCTCAGAATCGCTCGTTTCGGGCGGACTCATCTGTCTCTGCGCCGATACCGGCGCTCTCGATTGCTCCCGGTCATATTAACAGGAACCAAGTAACGAACATCGGCCGGTTCTGACGGTCGAATGCTCGGGGTTTGTTTATGGATACGAGCGCAACGTGCGTTCCGGATGCCTGAAAGTTAGTGATTGTAGTTTTGGATATAGGTATCCCACGGCATACCCTTGGCGCGTGCGGTCTGGCGCATCTTGGCCGCTTCGTCACGCGTCATGCTACCGCCTAAAACGACCAGGTAGGGCTTGCTGGCGCCGGGAGAGAATGCTTCCGCTTTCAGTTCGGGGTGCTTACTGTTAATAAGTTCGGCCTTCTTGCGGGCGTCTGCTTCGCGATGATATGTATAAGCCACAACGCGCCAAATATCCGCCTTACCAGTTGCAGCCGGAGCAGTGAGCTCCGCGTGCGTCGGTACAGGCTTTGTTGCTGTGTTGCTGGGAGCAGGCGGCGGCGCTACTGTTTGAGCTGGTTGCTGAGGCACCGAAGAAGCCGCGGTTGGACTCACCGCGGTAGAACGCGAGCCCTTCGGCCAAACAGCCCAGAGCACAAGAAGAACAAAGACGGCAAGCGCGGCAGCATAGACCCATGTCCTCCTTATTGCGGGAGCGGTGTGGGCACTGATTTCGCGGTCGACCGGTCTCGAGCGGGTGGCATTGGGTACCACCGGCGGCGAGGCTTTGGCGCGCTCCGTTTCTGCTACCGGACGCGGCTGAGATG
>JAFARV010000847.1 GCA_019245255.1 Acidobacteriaceae bacterium
TGCGTTCACCTTATCCGGAAAACAACACCGCTCATGCGCTGTGGTTCCCGGCACGATCCGGGAACAAGAAGGCCGTTGTGGTGTTGCCGCACTGGAATTCGAAACTGCCGCAACACAACGCGCTCTGCGCAGGGTTGCAGCGGCTGAACATTTCGGCGCTTCGTCTCAGTCTGCCTTATCACGATTCTCGTATGCCCGCGGAACTGAATCGGGCCGACTACGCCGTCTCGTCCAACATCTGCCGCACCATTGATGCCACTCGTCAAGCCGTGATCGACACGCGCTGTTGCTTTGACTGGCTCGAACAACAAGGATTCAAGGACTTCGGGATTGTCGGAACCAGCCTCGGCTCCTGCTATGCATTCCTCGCCAGTGCTCACGATCCTCGCATCCGTGTGAACGTGTTCAATCACTGCTCTACTTACTTCGCCGATCCGGTTTGGGAAGGGTTATCGTCGCGTCACATCCGCGAAAGCCTTGAGGGCAAGATCGACCGCGATACTTTGCGCCAACTATGGCTCTGTATCAGTCCGCCATGTTACTGGGAACACTACACCAAAGGTCGCAAACGTTCGAAGTTCATCTACACGCGTTACGACACTACGTTTCCCGTGCATCTCTCGCGGGATGTCATTCGAGGCGCACAGAAGTATAAATGGGATCACGATGTCGCAGTTCTTCCATGCGGTCATTACACTATGGGCGAGTTCCCATTTAAATACATCACCGGATACGAGATCTGTGCGTTTGTGAAGCGCAATCTTTAACTTCAGCATCCAACTCGTGACAAAAGTTAAGGACTTAAATAATTTGCGTAAGTCGTCTGACACTCGTGTTATTGCGGGTTTAGTTTTGCTCGCCGCCGCAGCATCGCAATTATTCGCGCAAGCCGGGCCGCCTGCCGCAACACCACCCGAAGCGCCGGCAACGCCCGCCACGCCGGCGCCGGAAACGGGTGATCCCTCGTTCCGAGGCAGTGTTCCACAGGGGACTGCGTCAGCTAACGCAATCCCTTTGAGTTTTGCCGATGCCATCAACCGGGGCCTGAAGGCGAACCTGGGTCTCCTTACGAGTCAAGAATCGAGTATTGAGAGTCGCGCCGAACGCCTCCGATCTCTGAGCGCATTATTACCGAACGTTAGCGGTCAACTCGCCGAAACTGTGGAGCAACTCAACTTGCAAACCATCGGGATCAGTTTTCCCGGCGTTCCGAAGGTTGTCGGTCCTTTCTCGTACCAAACTGCGCAAGCGAATGCCACTGTTCCAATAATTAACTGGACATCCATCGAGAATTTCCGGGGATCTCGAGCAAATCAGAAAGCCGCCGCTCTGTCGATTGCAAACGCCCGCGATCTGGTCGTGTTAGCCGTGGGTGATGCCTATTTGCAGATTATTGCCGACGCTGCTCGCGTGACCGCAACTCAGGCCGAAATCGATGCGGACGCGGCTGTGTATCAAAACGCGGTGCGCCGCCACGATGCCGGGACAGCCATTGGACTTGACGTCTTGCGTTCACAGGTTGAACTGAAGCAAAGACAACAACAACTCGTTGCCGCGAACAATCAGCTCGAGAAGGACAAGCTAAGTCTGGGCCGTGTCATCGGCCTGGCGGTCGGCCAGGACTTCACTGTGACCGATCCATCGTTGTCGATCCCGCTCGAGCCGCCGCCCTTAAAAGAGGCGCTGGATAGCGCATACGCGAACCGTCCCGATTATCAAGCGGCGAAAGCCCGTGTTCTCGCGGCTCAATTGATGTTGGGGGGCGCGCGTGGCGAACGATATCCGATCCTCGAAGCATCCGGGTTCTATGGTGACGAAGGTAAGCACCTGATCGGCGATTCCCACGGCGTATTCACCATGCAAGGGTCCATCACTTTTAACATCTTCGATGGAGGACGCATTCGGGCCGACATCCAGCAAAGCGAAGCCGAGTTGCGCAACCGCCGCAACGAACTGGAGAACCTGCGAGGTCAAATCGACTACGATGTTCGCAGCGCGCTGCTCGATTTGAAATCGGCGGCCGACCAGGTTGATGTAGCCAAGAGCAACGTTCAACTCGCAACCGAAAGCCTGCGGCAGTCCCGTGACCGTTATGCTGCGGGTGTAACTAACACCGTCGAAGTTGTGCAGTCTCAACAGGCGGTTGCCGATGCTAATGAGAACCTCATCTCCGCCCAATTCTCTTACAACCTCGCAAAGGTCTCACTCGCCCGCGCTATGGGCATCGCCGAAAAGACGATCCCGTCTTACTTCTCGAGTGAGAATGCGCCTGCGAACAAGTGATCGATTCCCGATGAGTAAAAGCTTCGCACGGCATCGCGGGGAGTGCATACCAGCGGATCGCCGAAAAGGTTGAAGCTGGTGTTATACAGCACCGGAAGCCCTGTCGCGGCGCCGGCGGCTGTTAAGAGCGCGTGGTAAAGCGGATTTTCCTCCTTGCGAACGGTGTGCACTCGAATCAGCTCGTCGCCTAAAATCGCTGCGCTGAAAGTGTCACGATGCTCGGGCTTAACGTGGCCCACAGTCGCCAAAAAGCGTGCGTTTGGTCCTACTTCGAAATATTTGTCTGCAACTTCCTCGGGTACGGATGCGGCGAACTTACGAAAGCTCTCGCGGTGTTTGATATAGACATTCAGATTCTCGGTCGAATATGGATTCAATGGCGAAGCTAGAATGCTACGGTTGCCGAGTGCCCGTGGGCCAAATTCCATTCGCCCCTGCATCCAGGCAACGATCTTGTTCTCGTTTAGTGCGCGTACCGACTCGCTGATCAGATCCCCTTCCGTCAGAAGATAGCGAAAGCGTAGTTTGCAGTTCTCGAGTACCTGTTTGATCTCCGCGGGCGCATAGGATGGTCCCAGACACAGCGTTGTGAAGGGAATCCGCTGCTCATGGCCGTAGAAGTTGTGCCATGCATAGAGCGCGGCTCCCAATGCTGTACCGGCATTGCCGGAGGCGGGCTGCACAACGGTGTCGAAATGCTTCTCAAGTGTCCGCACCAGTAACGCATTCAGCCCAAGTCCGCCCGCTATGCATGCCTGTTTGGTAGCGCCGAGGATTGCCACGACACTCTCGGCGACGGCGGCCTGTAAGCTCGCCGCCATATCCGCCTTGCCCTCAATCGACAACTCTTCCTCCGGGTTGATACCGAGCCGATCGAAAAATTTTGCGCTAAAACCTCCGTTCGTAAGGTGGTCAGCATCAAAGTAGCTTCGGTCCATCTGCGGCCACGTTGTGCCACCTCGATGGAGTATGTCCCGGAACAAACTAAGGTGTTTCGGCTCGCCCGATGTCGATAACCACTGGATTTTGTGTTCATCCGCCCGCGGCTCGAACCCAAGTAATTCTGTAACCCGATTAAATAAATCTCCCAATGAGTCCGGAAAGTACATTTCGCGGACCGGAGTTAAGTGCCTTCCACGTCCTTCAAACAATACCGCTGATCGGAAATCACCGGCCCGATCCACACTCAGCACTGCTGCCGATTCGAACGGAGAAGCATAGAAGGCCGATGCGGCATGCGCGTAGTGGTGCTCGACGATTACGACATCACTATTTGGGAAGCGAGTCCGCAGTCTCAATTGAGCAGTGCTTTCGGCCCCGCTTGCAAAAGGACGGGCAATTGCGACGCAGCTCAGGCTCTCAGGCGCGATTCCGGCCACATGAAGAGCTGCCGCGAAGGCCTCATCGGGAAACTCGCCGGGCCGGTCTTGTCGCGATATCTTCGATTGTTCGACCGCGGCTGCCAGGCGCCCGTTAGCGAGTACGCAGCACGCCGGATCGCTGAGCAGCCCGCCCAACCCCAGAATCGTTTCCGCCATCACTAGGCCTTTCGCAGCCGCCGCAAAGCGCGCTCCCGGCCAATGCAGATGAAGACCGCGAAGGCGCTCGGACCCACCGGTTGACCCGTAAGAGCAGCGCGGCTCGCGTTAATCAAAACACCCGCCTTCACGCCCTGCTCCTCGGCGAGCTTCCTTAAATCAGCCTCGATGCTCGCTTCACTGAACTCCGGATTGGCGTCAATGCGATCCGCAAGCTTGTGCAGCAACTCTCTCGCGCCCGGTACGTCGAGCTTGTCTCCCGCTTGCTTCTCAATATGGAAATCGTCGGCAAAGTATGCCCGCCCCTTGCTGCAAAAGTCGAGCAGTGTCGAGAACCTGGTGCGGATCGTGTCCACTACATGGCGGAAAAACGTCTCATCTCCGTACGGTTTCAGGTCATGATCTTCAAGCGTTCGGCGAACCAGCGGCGCAAGCTGTTCCACCGGCATAGCCCGGAGGTGCTGCGTATTCAACCAAAGCGCCTTGGGATCGATCGGATTCTCTTCGCTGAAATTCACGACTGCATTACTTCGGTTGACTCCTTCGAAACTGAACGCGTTCACCAGTTCGAGAAGGCTCATCTGCTCGCGGTTATCTTTGGGAGACCAGCCGAGCAGGCAAAGGAAGTTAATGTATGCAATCGGCAGGAACCCGTCGTCGCGGTAGGTCATGACACTCACAACCGCTCCGTGCCTCCGCTTGGATAACTTGGAACCGTCCGGTGCCGTCAGCAACGGTAGATGTGCGAAAGCGGGCAAGTGCCTGCCTGCAGCCTCAAACAGCAGGATATGTTTGAAAGTGTTTGTCAAATGATCCTGACCGCGA
>JAFARV010000002.1 GCA_019245255.1 Acidobacteriaceae bacterium
AGAAGGCAGCTGCCGATGGGGCTCGCGCTGCTGATATTCGAATCGAATACGACGAGCGCCACACTCGCGCTCGTGCGCGGCAACGGGGCAGGAATTTTCAGTACGCGCCTTTGGGGGAAAGCAGACTGTGCATGGTCCGAAGCAGGATGTAAATGTCGAGCCACAGTGACCAGTTCCTGATGTAGTACGTATCCTCCACTTCCTGAACATTTAAATTGCCGTTGCTGCGCTCAGAAACCTGCCAAAGACCGGTCAAGCCGGGCATGACGCTGGCACGCAGTGTGCGGAACGTGTTGCCGAAACTGTTCAGGTGATAGTACGGAAATGGACGCGGACCCACCAGGCTCATGTCGCCTCGCAGAACATTCCACAATTGCGGCAGTTCGTCCAGGCTGTACCGTCGCAAAAACCATCCGATCCCGGGCAGCACACGCGGATCCTTCTTCAGCTTGTAATATCGGCGCCATCCGTCCCGCTCTTCGGGATGCGAATTCAAATACTCGAGCAGCAGACGCTCGGCATCGGGATACATGGTCCGCAGCTTATAAACCATGATCGATGCGCCACCCTCGCCCTCACGTTCCTGTCTGAAGAACGCGGGCCCAGGGCTCGCGAGTTTAATCCACGCCGCGCACACCGCGATAAATGGAAACGTCAAAACCGCGAGCGGGACTGTCAGAACACAATCCAGCGTGCGTTTGAGAATCCGGTTCGCCGCGACTAGAAAATCCTTCGGGACCTCAGCAGTCTGCATCGTGCTCGCGTCGCTTCGCCACAGCAGTTCCCGTTCGACCAAACAATGATCAAAACTTTTGAGTGCCTTAGTGGGCATCGAACCCCTCTATGTATCTCCAGTGCATAGAAAGTCCTGTCGTCTGTTACGGCGCCCTCGTACGCTCTGATAGGCTGGCCCCTTCGCGAATTGGTCCTTGAACGAATGCCTGAGAGCAACCCGCTCAGCGAACTCCCGGTGCGGTATCGTAGCCAGCGCCACCGTGAACAGAAAGCCCATGCTTACTGCGTTTACTGAGCCTGCCAACATGTTCTCCGTCGCCAGAGCGATAAAAAAACCCGGCATGTAAGCAAGAAGAGGCTTACCGTCTCCGCCCCCGTTCAAGCGTAAGGCTTTGATTCCGTATGCGCATAAGGAACCGATTAAAGTGAGCCAGAGCACCGCGCCTGCGACACCCCACTCATAGAACACGCGCATCCACTCGTTGTGAAATGCACGATTTGGATCACCAAACTCGGAATAAAGACGAAACTGAGAACCTGCAATGGCTGCCCCGTTACATGTTCCGTGACCGAACATCACCTCAGTTATGGAAGAGTTCTCAATCTCGTGCATCGCTGTCTCGTCAATCCTGCGGCGAAAATTGAGTGTTCCGAGTTGTGCGGAGGAAAAATCGCCCTCATAAGCAGCCTTGCCCGCGGCGAAAATTCGGTTCCTGAGCGCGCTTTCCGGAAGAGCGCTGAACAGAGTATCCGGGAGAGCCAGCGTCACCGTGACAATTCCTATCGATAGAGCTGTCGCACAGATCTTCACGGATGTGCGCTGTCGCGATAGCATGAGCGCCACCACGCTCGATACCAGCAATCCAATAAACCAGATCCGGCTGCCGTCAGCTATGATCGCGAGCGCAATCGCAACCGCGATCGTAATACGCGTGCGGCCGCGTACGCCTTGCCCGCATAAAATCACACAATAGAGACCCACCAGAAACGCGGCAAATCCCTGTGCGGACATAAACGACGTGAACCGCCCCGGCTCGTCGGCCCAACCATGCGTGACATATGTTGCAACGACGGCAAGCACGAGTGATCCGGCAGCTGCCCAGACTGCAGTCGATGCCGAGAGGAAACCACCTTTGGTCGCCCGCACCAGCGCGATGACTGTAACTAACGTGCCCAGCATCTGAACCACAAGCTTAAGAGCAGAAAATGGAAACAGCGACCAAAAACCTGCGATCCCCGCATAAACCATTAACAGGACCCACGCTACGACGGCGGGAATGATTCTCCGGTGTCCCGATTGCGCTCTCAGCCGGAAGAGTAGAACGATAGGTAGCCCCAGACCTTTCACAACATTAAAGATTGCGAATGACCCTCTGCCCCCACCGAAATCAATCGTAGAAATGCATAACAAAGCAACCATGCTCCAGCGCAGTGGGGCCGCCACAGCGATGATTAGCAGCAGTAACCACAAAAGTTCGACGAGGTATGTCAA
>JAFARV010000180.1 GCA_019245255.1 Acidobacteriaceae bacterium
TGAAGCGCATCCGGCCGGCGCCGATGGGCCGTGCCTATCGCTATCAGCGGCGCATGTCACACATTGCCATCAAGCTCGGCGAGAGAGAGCCCGAGGGAGAGGAATAGGTAATAAATGGGTCAGAAGGTTCACCCCTACGGGTTTCGCCTCGGTGTAACAAAGACCTGGCGCTCGCGCTGGTTCGCGAAACAGGACTATTCAAAGCTCCTGCACGAAGACCTCGAGCTGCGCGAGTCATTGCAGTCGCGTCTGAAGGCCGCAGGCATCAGCTCGATCGAAGTCGATCGCCCCGGCAACAAGCTGCGCATCACGATTCGCACGTCGCGCCCGGGCATCATCATCGGGCGCAAGGGCGCCGAGATCGAGAAGCTGAAGAGCGATCTTGCGAAGAAGACCAAGCGCGAAGTATTCATCGACATTCAGGAGGTGCACCGGCCCGAACTCGATGCGCAACTTGTCGCCGAGTCGATTGCGTTACAGCTCGAGAAACGCGTAGCCTTCCGGCGCGCGATGCGAAAAGCTGTCGATTCCGCGCTACGCTTCGGCTGCAAAGGCATCAAGGTTCGCGTCTCCGGACGCTTGAACGGAGCGGAAATCGCTCGCAGTGAGTGGTATCTGCAGGGCCAGTTGCCGCTGCACACCCTGCGCGCTGATATCGATTACGGGTTTGCCGAAGCCAACACCACCTATGGCGTGATCGGCGTCAAAACATGGATTTATAAGGGTGAGGTCCTCGATGGCGGACGCCGCCGCGATTCACTCCGCAATGAAGGTGAGCCGCGCCGCCGCCGCCGCGATGACCGCGAACGCGGCGGACTCGACCGCGACCGGGGTCCGGAGCGTGGCGAGCGCAGGCCGCCGATGCATGTCCCGCCTCCTGTGATCGAAGGTCCCATCGTGCAGGCTGCTCCGACAGATCTGCCGAAACCGGCTGCCGCGCCGGTCATCCCACCGCTCGCGACACCCGTAACACCGTCCTGGAAACAGGACCGGCATCCGGCTGACGGCGGTGCGCATGCGCCCACACCTGGCAGCGAGCCACCGCAGGAGTAAGTGGCAGGATAAGTGAGTAACTGGGAGAGACCGCTATGTTAATGCCGAAGAAAGTTAAGTTCCGCAAACAGCAGCGTGGCCGCATGACCGGGAAAGCCTGGCGCGGTTCGACGCTTTCGTTCGGCGACTTCGGTTTGAAAGCGCTCGAGTGCGGCTGGGTCACGAACCGGCAGATCGAGGCCGCCCGTATCGCCATGACGCGCTTCATCAAGCGCGGCGGGAAGGTGTGGATCCGCGTATTCCCGGACAAGCCGATCACGAAGAAACCGCCCGAAACCCGTATGGGTAAGGGCAAAGGCGCGCCGGAAGCCTGGGTCGTTGTCATTAAGCCTGGCAAAATTCTGTTCGAAATGGAAGGCGTCGCGCCCGAAGTTGCTGCTGAAGCCATGCGTCTCGCCGCCATGAAGCTCTCGGTGCCGACGAAGTTTGTCGTGCGCACTCAGCCGGGCGAGTCGAAGGTAGGTTAAGGAGTGATTGAGTTGATTAACATGCTTGTGGGGCGGGTTGGTGGCGCGGGCACTCGTGCCCGCCGTGCCCCGACTCATCGGGGCACTTACCTCTTTCCAGTCTCGACAAGGACAACCGAATGATCAAAGCCAGTAAATTAGAAGGTCTCGACGTCGCCGAGCTCGAACGTCAATCGCAGGATGCGCAGGAGCAGTTGTTCCGGCTGCGCTTCCAGATGGGCATGGGACAGTTTGAGGGCCTCAAGAAGTACCGCAATCTGAAAAAGGACCGCGCCCGCATGCTGACCGTGCTCAACCAGAAGCGCGCGGCAGGCGAGGTGGCCGCGACTCCGGCCCCAAGCAATAAAGGAAAGAAGAAATAGACTATGGCCGTCGCTGAACAAACAGAACAAAAGGAAAAAACCGGGCACAAGAACGAGAAAGTCGGCGAAGTCGTGTCAACCAAGATGGCCAAGACCATCGTCGTTGAGGTGACTCGACGCGTCGCGCACCCGGTCTACAAACGAATCATCAACAAGCGCCGGCGTTTCTACGCGCACGACGAGCAGGAGACGGCAAAGGTCGGCGATGTGGTACGCATCATCGAATGCCGACCCTTGAGCCGATTGAAGCGCTGGCAATTGGGCGCAGTGATCCGCAAGGCCGTGCAGGTCGGCGTCGAGCATCCGGCACTCGCCGAGAGCGCCGATACGCGCGTAAAGAAAACACTCAAAAAGAAGTAAGTAAGGTAACTTTCCTGCGAGTCCTTGTGGCAACGCGGAAAATCAGGGAGACAAAGCAATGATTGGGATGCGAACGATTCTCGAGGTTGCCGACAACAGCGGCGCCCGCAAGCTGCAATGCATCTTGCCGCGCGGCGGCGACATGGGTCTTCGCGCGGGTTTGGGCGATGTGATCACGGCGAGCGTCAAGGAAGCCGCGCCCGATTCCAATATCAAGAAGGGTAAAGTGGTCCGCTGTGTCGTGGTGCGGATGCGCAAAGAGACGCGTCGCAAAGACGGCACCTACATCCGCTTCGATTCGAATGCGGCGGTGCTGATCAACGAGATCGGCGAGCCCATCGGCACGCGCGTCTTCGGCCCCGTGGCCCGTGAGCTTCGCGATAAGCGATTCATGAAGATCGTTTCGCTCGCGCCGGAGGTGATCTAAACCATGCCAAAAATTGCCTATCAACGCCGTCAGGAGAAGGGCGAACAGACCCCGGTTCGGGTCAAAATCAAGAAAGACGATCTGGTGCGCGTGATCGCCGGGCGCGATAAAGGGAAAACCGGCAAGGTGCTCGACGTCGACCGTTTCCATCGCAAGGTGACGGTCGAGGGCGTGATGATCGTCAAGCGCCATACGCGCCCGAATCCATCGAAGCAGATCAAGGGCGGCATCGCCGATAAGCCGATGTCGATCGACGTTTCGAACGTCATGCTTTTAACCTCGCAGGGCGAACCAACCCACATCGGTTACAAACTGGACAACGTCAACGGTCAGGTCCGGCGCGTGCGCATCGCGCGCAAGGGCGGCGAAACGTTGGATAAATAGGACAAGTAAACAATGGCGAAGCAGACAGATACTAAAGGCGCTGGCGGGGCAGCGAAGCCGCCTGCCAAGGCCGCTGGCGAGAAGAAGGGCAAACCGGAGCAGAAAGGCGGTCGCGCCGGCGCCGATATCACCATCTCGGCCGAACGGCCGCACTCCTCAAGCGGCGGTAAAGCCCGGCTCCGCGAGCACTATCTCAAGAGTGTGGTTCCAGCGCTTACTAAGGACTTCAGCTATAAAAATCCGATGGCCGTGCCGAAGGTTCAAAAGATCTCGATCAACATCGGCCTGGGTGAAGCCACCGGCAACAGCAAGCTCATGGACGGAGCCGTCGCGGAACTTGCGGCCATTGCGGGTCAGAAACCCGTGGTGACGAAAGCGAAAAAATCGATTGCGGCGTTTAAGCTGCGCGAAGGCATGTCGATCGGTTGCATGGTGACGCTCCGCGGCGATCGCATGTACGAGTTCCTCGATCGCCTGATGAACGTGGCGCTGCCGCGCGTGCGCGATTTCCGCGGCGTTTCGCCAAAATCATTCGATGGACGCGGCAACTATACGCTCGGGTTGAAGGATCAATTAATCTTCCCCGAGATCGACTACAACAAGGTGGAAAAAACCAAGGGCATGAACATCTCGATCACCACCAGTGCACGCAGCGACGCCGAAGGGTTGGCGCTGTTGCGGCATATGGGCATGCCGTTCCGCCAGTAAGGAAAGAAAGACTCTATAGATGGCAACGACTGCAAAGATCGCCAAAGAAGAACGAAAAGCGGAAGAGATTACGCGAGCGCGCGCCGCGGGCAAGACGGCAAAGTTCGCTGTAAGGCATCGCAACCGCTGCAAGAACTGCGGACGGCCGCGCGGCTTTCTGCGCAAGTTTTCACTCTGCCGTATCTGCTTCCGGAAATTCGCGCTCGAAGGACAGATCCCGGGAGTAACTAAAGCCAGCTGGTAAGTACAGACTCCACTCGCCTCACGGATAAAGCTTATCGGAGCCATGAGCGAAGCGATTGGACTGAAATTTTTAACAAGGAATGAAAGGTGCTGAGAAGTAACAAATGACAGCAGACCCCATTGCCGATATGTTGACGCGCGTGCGCAACGCTCTGATTGCACGCCACGCGAAGGTGGATGTCCCCGCGTCCCGGCTGAAGAACGAGATCGCCCGCATCCTCAAGGATGAAGGCTATATCCTCAATTACAAACTCACCGATGAAGGCGCGAAAAAATACATTCGCCTGTACCTGAAGTACACACCGGCGAACCTTCCCGTCATCTCGCGTATCGAGCGGGTCTCGAAGCCGGGATGCCGTGTGTATGTCGGCAGTAAAGAAATCCCCCGCATCCTCGGCGGACTTGGCGTCAACATTCTCACTACTCCCAAGGGCGTCATGACCGGGAATACTGCTCGCAAGGAAGGAGTTGGCGGAGAAGTGCTCTGCCAGATCTGGTAATCGCACATGTCACGTGTAGGAAAAAAGCCCATTCCGCTGCCGCAGGGCGTCAAAATCAACATCGGTGAACGGCTTCAGGTGGAAGGACCGAAGGGCAAGCTGACAGTCCCGATCCCGGCCGGCGTCCGCATCGAGCAGAAGGACAAGACGCTCGAGATCGTGCGTGACGGCGACCAGTATGCCGCCCTGCACGGTTTGA
>JAFARV010000283.1 GCA_019245255.1 Acidobacteriaceae bacterium
GATTGTATACGTCGTGGGTGCCGTCGGGAAGCCCGGTAGCTTTATTCTCCAGGATCCTCAATCGGGGATAACGGTGTTACAGGCAATAGCCATGGCCGAGGGTCTAAACGGTGTGGCTGCCGCGAACCGCAGTCTGGTTATTCGACATCCGCCCGGCCAGCAGAGAGAGCTGATCCCGATTGATGTGGGCAGATTGATGAAGGGCAAGAGTGAAGATCGAGAGCTTCAGGCGAATGACATCTTGTTCGTTCCAGAAAGTCAATCAAAGAAGACTATGCAAGCACTTGCCCGTACCGCGGAGCAAAGCGTAGCTGAAATCAGTGGCTATGGGCTTGGGCTCAGGGTCGCGGGTACAAAGTAAGCTCCCCTATGCGTGTTCCACGCAGCCGCAGGAGCGGTTGCGACTCACCCGACGAGCATTGAAGTAACACGATTCAGACAGAGGCAAACCATGACACATGAGCCACGTGTAGCTGTTGTAGGTTGTGGGTATTGGGGGAAGAACCTGGTCCGTAATTTTCACGAACTAGGGCATCTAGAGCTAATTTGTGACGTCGATGGAGATCGGCCACGTCATTTGGCGGCGCAATACAGCGTGTCATATACGCCGGACTATGAGGCGGTCCTGCGCAACCCCTTAATCGAGGGCATTGCGATCGCGGCACCTGCGGTCCGTCATTATGAGCTGGCTCAAAAAGCAATGCTGGCGGGGAAAGACGTATTTGTAGAAAAGCCGCTCGCACTTCATGTTGAGCACGGCGAGGAGCTTCTGCAACTTTCGAAGAGACTTGGCCGGATCTTAATGGTAGGACATATTTTGCAATACCATCCGGCTATGGTTGAACTCGGCCGGATGATTCGCGCAGGTGAATTAGGAAAAATACAATACGTTTATTCATCGCGCCTGAACCTCGGCAAGCTTCGGACGGAGGAGAACATTTTATGGAGTTTCGCTCCACACGACATCTCAGCCATAGTGGGATTGTTGGGTGAAGCGCCGGTCACGGTCTGCGCTCGCGGCGCTGGGTATCTAAACCACGAAATCTCCGACACGACACTAAGTACCTTCGACTTTGCGAGCGGTGTGAAGGCTCACATTTTTGTGAGTTGGCTGCATCCATTCAAGGAGCAGAAGTTAGTTGTTGTTGGTGAACGAAAGATGGCCGTGTTCGATGATACCGAAACCGAGCACAAGCTGGTGACTTATCCGCATCGAATCGACTGGGTTGACCGTGTCCCCGTAGCGCGTAAAGCGGACCGTGAAATCGTTCAGGTAGATAATGGCGAGCCATTGCGCCTGGAGTTGGAACACTTTCTAAATTGCATTACGAATCGCCAACGGCCTCGCACGGATGGTGAAAATGGCCTTCAGGTGCTTCGCATACTCGACGCGTGCGAGCGATCCATGAAGCAGCACGGGGACGCGATGCCCTTGTTGGCACAGCCGAAACGTTATGAGGTTCACCCAACCGCCGTTGTCGATCAACCTTGCCAAGTGGGCGACGGAACACATATCTGGCACTTTTCACATGTAATGGCGAATTGTAGTCTGGGGAGAAACTGCAATCTCGGACAGAACGTTCACATCGCCCCGGGCGTCACGATTGGAAATAACGTGAAAATCCAGAACAATGTTTCCGTCTATACTGGCGTTGAGCTCGAAGATGACGTGTTCTGTGGCCCGTCGATGGTATTCACGAATGTAATTAATCCGCGTAGCAAGGTAAATCGTAAAAACGAGTATCTACCAACTCTGGTGAAACGTGGTGCAACATTGGGTGCGAATAGCACAATCGTTTGTGGAGTAACGATAGGTGCGTATGCTTTCATCGCAGCTGGAGCGGTCGTCACGCGGGATGTCCCGGAGTATGCGCTGATGATGGGTGTGCCAGCAAAGCAGGTGGGTTGGATCTGCGAATGCGGCCAACGGCTATATATTGCGGCTAAGCCTAAAGCATTTTCAACTGCTGAGCGCGCGGCACGCAACGGCAGGTCGAATCTCACCGCAACGACCTGCGATGCATGCGGGCTGGCTTATGAACTTGAAGGATCAGGCCTTAGGAGGGCGGAGTTCAGAGCATCCGAGGCGCACGCGATGATGTCGAACGGTGCAGCGCAACTTGCCGCGAGAGCGTAGCCGGTTTACGAATCTGCCAATGTTGAAGTTTCTGACAGTGGTCGGTGCGCGGCCTCAGTTTATCAAGAGCGCTCCTGTCTCGAGATGTTTAAGAAGATCCGCGACGGAAGTGCTGCTGCACACAGGACAGCATTATGACGACAACATGAGTCAAGTGTTTTTTCGCGAGCTGGGCATCCCCGAACCTGATTACAACCTTAATATAGGTTCTGGTAGTCATGGCGCTCAAACCGGGCAGATGCTTGAGAAGATTGAAGATGTTCTGCGTCGGGAAACGCCCGATTGCGTGCTCGTCTATGGAGATACAAACTCAACTTTAGCAGGTGCGCTGGCCGCCGTGAAACTTCACATTCCGGTTGCTCACGTTGAAGCAGGGCTGAGAAGTTTCAACCGGCGGATGCCCGAAGAAATTAACCGAATCCTGGCGGATCATATTTCGTCTTTTCTCTTCTGTCCGACTCAGACTGCAGTAGACAATCTGGTTGCAGAAGGAATCAATGCCGGGACCTACTTGGTCGGTGACGTTATGTACGACGCGCTGACCTCGAGTCTAAGGCGCGCAGAAGACTTATCCAAAATACTTGATCGCCTTCAATTGGAGCCGAAGAATTACATAGTCGCAACCATCCACAGAGCTGAGAACACGGACGACCCAATCGCTCTCGAAAACATTTGCTCTGCTTTAAAAGAACTGGCGCAGCGAGGCGAGAGGATTGTTTTCCCAGCACACCCGCGAACGGCCGCGCGTCTCGAGGCAATGGAAGCACGCGAGTCACTGGAAGACATTGTCATTCCGCCTGCATCCTACTTAGACATGCTGCTGCTTCAAAGCAGCTCAAAGCTGATTATCACTGATTCGGGAGGCATGCAGAAAGAGGCTTTTTGGCTTTCTATTCCATGCGTCACTGTACGTTGTGACACCGAATGGATCGAGACAGTCAAGAGCGGTTGGAACATTCTTACTGGCCCAGACCGACGAAAGATCTTGGAGGCGGTTGAATGGTTTTCCACGAATCGCCCTCGTAACGTGTTGACGGCTGAGGACGGCAAAGCATCAGATCGTATAACCGCGATCCTTTCTCAAATGAGTGCCGCCGGCCAGAACTGCACCTATGTCGAGGGCCCGGGAGTCCCCGTTTGACCCGGAATTCGTTTGCTGCGAGTGCACCGACGACAACTCCAAAGACAGATACATCTCAGGGAGGCTTTGCCCGGACTCGCCAGTCCAGGTTTCAATCGTTCTGTGGCTTATTGCTCAGGAAGAACGGCTTTGCGCGCCGGGTGTTCGTACTGATGTTTGGAACAGCATTAGCCCAGTTACTAAGCTTAGCGGCGGCGCCGGTTTTAAGTCGAATGTTTCGTCCGGAAGACTTTGGTGCCTTCGCTCTGTACGCGACGATTGTAATGATTGCCCTGCCGCTCGTGAGTGCACGCTATGAGATGGCGATTGTACCCGCCGAAACCGACGACGAAGCCTCCGGGTTGGTTTTACTATGTTGTTTCGTTGCCCTGATCGCCGGGATATGTGCCATTCTCGTCTTACAGTGGCCGCTACTTATCCGGGCTGTGGGTCTGCGCGCGCTATCAAGATGGCCATTGATCATTGCCATAGGCATTGTACTTAACGGCATTTATCAGGCATTTATTCAATTCGAGACACGGGAGCGTCGCTTTCGAGCAATTGCCAATTCCTCGATATCTCAATCGGGAGGAGCGGCAGCAGTTCAAGTCTCGGCGGGGTTCCTTCGCGCGTCAGGAGCCTTAGGGCTTATTGCCGGGCAAGTTGCGGGAACTGTTCTTGGCGTTGTCGCTGTTCACCGAGGTGCGAGGAGGGCCTTATTGATCTGGAACAGGCGGAACAGCCAACGACGATTCGCGGCCTTGAAAGGACTTGCCTGGAAATACCGTACGTATCCGCTATTTCTCCCTTGGGGTGGATTCGTCAACGCGTTAGCTCAAAAGATTCCTGTGATACTAATCTCGGCGTATTACGGCCCCTTCTTTCTGGGTCTTTATGCTGTCGCTGACAGACTCCTGAGGACGCCAACCACGTTGATCGGTCAGTCTTCTGCTCAGGTGCTATTTCAGAAGATGACTGAGCCTCACATTAAAGCGAAAATGCCACGTGTACTACCGGTCTGGGCAGCCGGAATGAGTGTCTTGGCCATCTTACCCTTTTCGATGTTTTACATTTTTTGCCGACCGTTATTTGCATTTGCTCTCGGAAGGCAGTGGATTGAAGCAGGCACTGTAGGTGCGGTTCTGATTCCCATTTACTGGGGCGCCCTGGTGGTATCCCCCATATCGACTCTCCTGATTGTTGCTAACCGTCAGGCATTATTACTTGGCATCCAGATGTTAGGTCTAGGAGGTAGTCTTGCTTCATTCTGGTTCGGGCATCACTTTTCTTGGGGCGCCCTGCAGACACTTATACTCTACTCTTCTGTTCAGGCAGGAGTTTACGTCATTTACTATGGAGCCCTGATCGCAACCGCAAAGTCCATTGCGCGCCGCCAAACGGAGGTGCTGCCCATATGTGCGGTATAGCCGGACTCATTCATTGCGGGCAACCGGTGGACGCTTTGCTAGCGAAGCGTATGACGGATCTGGTCAGCTATCGTGGGCCGGACGATCAAGGATTCGCGTGCTGGGGTCAAGTTACTAATGCCGCCATGTTGCCCTCACCCAAGACTCATTGGCCAAGTACTTCACGAAATGATGCGGGCGGTGGATTTCTTAGGACAGGCGGTGTGGTGCTTGGGCATCGCCGTCTATCGATCCTGGATCTGACTGATGCGGGTCATCAGCCGATGGTGTCAGGAGATGGTCGCTTCTGGATCGTATTTAACGGCGAGATTTATAACTATGTGGAACTACAGCGCGAGCTGGCAGCGGCTGGATACGAATTTAAGTCGAGTGGCGATACAGAAGTGATTCTGGCGGCTTATGCTCATTGGGGTAAAGACTGCCTCCATCGATTCAACGGAATGTGGGGACTCGTCATTCTTGATACCGATCGAAATACCCTGTTCGCAAGCAGGGATCGATTTGGGGTCAAGCCCCTTTACTGGGCCGTAGACACCGACCGGTTCGGTTTCGGATCTGAAATCAAGCAACTTAGGGCGGCAAACTTTGGAACGGGGCGCGCGGACCGCTTTCGCGTCGCACAATTTCTTCTTTACCAAAGGTCAAATGCCGAATCCGAAACAATGTTTGAGGGTATTCGCCAGCTGCTACCCGGCGAAGCATTGCAATGGCAAATTGACAAAGGTACGGACGCAATCGAGACATACCGGTATTACAAGCCCAGTTACAACCGTGAAATGAAAGCAGACGGGTCACTTGATACATACCGTGAAGAATTCAAACATCTTCTTCACGACGCGGTTAGGCTTCGATTAAGAAGCGACGTACCAGTCGGAACTTGCCTGAGCGGAGGATTAGACTCGTCGTCAATCGTACTTACCGCGAATCGTATTCTGGCGGTCAACAATGGGCATTGCAGACAGAAGTCCTTTACTTCTTGTTTCGAGGACCCTCGGT
>JAFARV010000426.1 GCA_019245255.1 Acidobacteriaceae bacterium
ATTCTAATGTGAGAGCCCTACCGAGCGAGGAACTGTGATTCACTCGTTGGCGGCAGAATCTTCTTCAGTTCGGCTTCTATTTCGCCTAACTGCTTCTTGAGGACTTCATACCGCTCGACGCCATCCCGTCCAATCTTCTGATCGGCCATGTTTGTCATGCCATACAGATACGTGATGTGCGTCTGCAGTTCCGGCTGGCTGTATCGAATAGACGGCGTGATGAGGCGCGCGGCGATGTCGTTCAGGGCGGAAACCTGCGTAGCGTCCAGATGCGCGCGGCCCGATTTGGCTTCAGCTAGTACGCCCTTCACACCTGCTACGGTTTTATTTACCTCGCTGACTAAATCCCGCACGCGCATATTATGGTCGAACTGTGCTTCGAGATCATCCGTGGTCACGCCAGATTTGGTGATTCGCGGATCTTCGAGTAAATGGAGCGGCTGCGTTGAGGTCCAGGACCCGACAGTGAGCTTTACCGAGTACGTGCCCGGAACCGCGACCGGACCGTTTGGGCCTTCCGGACGCGAGGCGCTCTGCCATGGGCCGGGATAGCGCAAGTCCCAGGTAAAACGGTGCATACCGGGCGTTTTGTCCAGGCGTACAGGCGCCGCGCGAAATCGGAAACCGCCTTCTTCTTCGTCAGCGGGTTGAGCCTCGGGCTCGCGCGCGCTTGGGCTGGCCGCGGCGCTCGAAAAGGCTCGTACGGTTCTACCGCTGCTGTCCAAAATCTCGAGTTGAATGTCGCCATCCGGTGCTTTGCTCAAGTAGTAGTCGATCATCGCGCCAACTTGAGGGTACTGCGGATATGGCGCGTTTCTACTCAGACCCGGGATTGCACCGCGCGCCGGCATCCGCACAGCGTCTCTGGGCTTGAAGAGAATAGCCTCGGCGGTGGTGAGTTTTTCACTGACTTGGCGAACGGGCGCTAGATCATCCAGAATCCAAAACGAACGACCTTGCGTTGAGAGGATCAAATCGCCATGCGCCAGCTTGATATCTGTGATTGGCGTAACCGGCAGGTTCAATTGAAACGGCTGCCATTCTACGCCGTTATCGAATGAAATGTAGATGCCGAACTCGGTACCGGCATACAGCAGGCCCGCGCGTTCCGGATCTTCCCGAACCACGCGCGTGGGTTCGTCCTTCGCGATTCCGTTCGTTCCGTCAGTGAGCCGAGTCCAGTTCTTGCCGAAGTTATCCGTGCGATATATGTATGGCGCGAAATCGCCGAGCAGATAGCGGTAAATGGCGACGTAAGCAGTCCCAGGACGATGCGGGCTTGGCTCAATATTCTGGACGCGGCCGCCCGGCGCAAGTCCCGGAGGCGTGACGTTAGCCCAGGTTTTGCCATCATCCTGTGTGACATAGACCAGCCCGTCATTCGAGCCCGTCCAGATTAGACCTTTTTGTATCGGGGATTCGCGAATCGCGTACAGCGTGCTATAGACTTCCTCGCCTGTCGCGTCTCGCGTTATCGGTTCTCCGCTGGCGCCGCGGCCCTCGGGCGGGTTCGCAGTCAAATCGGGACTAATCTTGTCCCAGCTCACCCCGAAATCGCGCGTGCGGTGAAGATATTGGGAACCGTAATACGCTGTGTGTGGTTCGTTCGGCGATACCTCCATGGGCGCGACACGCTGGAATCGATAGATAAGAGTTCCACCGCCATTCCCATAAAGCGACTCTGCGCCAACCCAGTACTGCTTCTCATCGTTCGTGTTCATGTCCTGAACGCTGAACTGACCCTTGCATCCTCCGTAAACGATTTGCGGATCCGTGTTATCCGGAATGATCGGTCCAGTCTCGCAACCTGGGCCGACGCGAAAATCCTGGCCGTTGCCTAACGGTAAGCTGGGTGCAATTACAGTGGTGTTGTCCTGCTGCGCCCCATAGACGCGATAGGGGAATTGGTTGTCAATGGCCACCTGGTAAATCTCGGCTGTCGGCTGGTTTGCTTGCGTGCTCCAGGTGCGTCCTCCGTCGAGTGAGATATTCGCGCCTCCGTCATTTGCCTGAATCATGTAATTCGAATTCTTGGGGTTGATCCAAACATCGTGATTGTCGCCGTGCGGCACGGGGCTCGGGTGAAATGTTTTGCCGCCGTCGGTGCTTTTGTACCAGCCTTCGTCACCTACCCACACGATATCTGCGTTATTTGGGTCCACCCCAAGGGTCGGGTAGTAAAAAGGCTGCGTAATGATGTTGCCGGAGCCGTTAATCAAGGTCCAGGTCGCGCCACCGTCTTCGGAGCGATACAATCCGGCACCGGGCTTCGCCTCAATGAGCGCGTAAATGCGTTCGGGTCTCGATGCGGAGATTGCCACGTTGCTACGGCCAAACAGGCCACTGGGCAATCCGTTGTCGAGCTTTCTCCAGTGTTCGCCGGCATCTGTGCTCTTGTAGATTCCACCATCAGTCGATCCACTGATAATC
>JAFARV010000678.1 GCA_019245255.1 Acidobacteriaceae bacterium
CGGTTCTCCGAGCGCACCAGCAGAAGCCCTGCCACATCGACAATCGCGATCAGCAACAGAAGCGCCGCGCCGGCCATGAGCACTAGCAGCACCGGCTTGATATCACCTGAAATCACCTCGGTTAGGGGCGCAACGTTCGCGCCCTGATTCCGATTCGAATCCGGGTGCAGTTTCTCCAACTCTTTTGCGATTGAGACCAAGTTAGCCAACGCGGCTGCCGTGCTGACGCCATCTTTCAGGCGCCCTACCCCGAAGAGACTGTGGCAGCTCCGGCGAAGGTCGCATTCGTTCTCCGCCTGGAAGGGTATCCAAAACTCCGCGAGGCCGACGGGCGCGAAATGAAAGCTTTTAGGCAGGACCCCTACGATGACTCTCGGAGTGCGATCGAGCACCACAGTCTGACCAAGCACATCCGGGTGTCCGCCGAATTGTTTTTGCCAGGTGGCGTAGCTCAAGATGAGCGTTCGGGTAGCGCCCGGTTGATCCTCGCCCCTGTAGAAATCACGGCCGAGCGCAGGAGTGACTCCCAGTGTGCGGAAGAATCCGTCGCTGACCCGCGCCCCGTGAATCGGAATGGCCCCTTCGCGGCCGGTCATTGTGTAGCCACGTTCCTGGAAAATGTCCAGCGAGGCGAGAGTGGAGTTCTGCTTTTTCCAATCGAGGTAGTCCAACCAGGAGAGATTGCAGCGCGGGCACCAGGGGTCGATTCTTTCGAAGATCCCGAGGAGGCGCTCGGGCTTTTCGTAGGGCAGGGGCTTTATCAGAGCGGCATCGACGAACGCGAAAATGGCGATGCTGGAACACATCCCGAGCGCAAGCATGAGTGTTGATGTTGCCGCGAACTGCGGGTTCTTTAGCAATTGGCGGCCGGCAAAACGGATGTCATTGACGAAGTGATCGAACGCATTCAATCCACGCATATCGCGGCAGTCCTCTTTTCGTTGTTCCAAACCGCCCATTGTGCGAAAGGCGGCGCAGCGAGCCTCTTCGCGGCCCATGCCGGCGGCTAGGTTCTCCTCGATCTCACGTTCCAGGTGATATCGGAACTCTTCATCGAGATCCGCGTCGACTTGCCTGCGCTGGAAAAGAGATTGAAGCCGCAGGCGAACGATGGAGGCAAGGCGCATGTATCACACCGCGGTGATAACCGTCGTGATGGCCGCGGAGGGGCCGTCCCAGGCGGCGCTCTCTTCCGCCAGAGCCTTCTGCCCGGCTTTGGTGAGCATGTAGTATTTGGCTCGGCGATTGTTGTTGCTCACAGCCCGTTGCGAACGATTCAAGCCATTTTGCTCCAGCTTATGCAGCGCAGGGCAAAGCGCGCCCTGGCCCATTTGGAGCACATCGCGAGACATTTGACGCACACGATGCGCGATTGCCCAGCCATGAGCAGGCTCTAGCGCAACGATCTTAAGAATTAAGAGATCCAGCGTGCCTTGTAAGAGATCGGTAGGCTTGCTCAACCATTCCTCTCAGTAACTGACAATAGTCTAGGGTATCAGCCAGTTTGTGTCAACACATAATGCATCATGGCCCGGGCCAGTTGAAATTCGTGCCGCTGTAACGTTGTGCGCGATTAATCGGGACCGGGTCCGTCTTGCGCGCCATCGCGCATATTTGCGAGCGTGTTCTTCGATGGCGCTAGGTTCCTGATGACATTGCGCGCATGCACAGTTGTTGCGTTAGTCTTCGCCTGTCTTTCCCATGGGCAGGTGTTCGACGGGACGCACATCGGAAACGCGTGCATCATCATGCGTTCGGCCGGAGCTGTTGTATCGATCGCTTCAGTCAGGCTGCGGAACCCGGCTTTCAATTCGCTAAGACGCTCCCTGATGACTGGCAAATGTTTGAAGACCTGCCTTAACAGGCTGCCACAATCATGCGTGTCATTCGTAACGCAAAGAACACATCGGATCCGTTTTCGCGGCTCGTCTGGCAGGGATATAACAGGCCATCAGCGTCACAATTGCAAGTAATGCCGATACGGCCGCGAACGTGGCTAAATCTGTCGGCTTGACTCGAAACAGCAAGCTTGCCAGTACCCCGGTCAACTTAAAAGCGACGCCAACTCCGATGACGATTCCTAGCAGAGCCGGCCTGAGGCCCTCAGCCATGATCATCATTAGAACCTGCGCCTGCGGTGCACCGAGTGCTATGCGGATACCGACTTCCCGCGTCCGCTGCAGCGTAACGTACGAAACGACTCCGTATACTCCGAGGCAAGCGAGGATAAGAGCAATGCTCCCGAACCCGCTGAGCAGTAGAGTAACTACACGCGGCAACGTAAACGACTGCGAAAGATATTGATCGAGGGTTTTTACATGGTAAATGGGAGTGTTCTTGTCGATCATCATAACTTGACGCCTCACAGCGTTGACCATAGCTTTCGCGTCACCCGAAGTTCGCAAAGCGATAAACATCGTTCCAAACGGACTCTGTGCTAAAGGAGCATAAACTTCGGGTGAAGCTTCGGCATCCACTCCGCCCTGGGAAATGTCCCCGATCACGCCGATAATCTCGCGCATCGGCGGCTCACCAGGGCCATAGCCGTTTCCAATACCTGGCCGCACGTGCTTACCGATCGGGTTCTGGTTGGCGAAGAACCGCTGGGCCAACGCGCGATTTACGATCACTACTGGCGTCGATTTCACATTGTCGTACTCGGTGAAGTCGCGACCCTGGATTAGCTTTATGCGGAGAGTTCGGAAGAAGCCGGGCTCTACAACATTGAAGTTAGCCGACGGCCGCGATCCGAGTGGCATAGGTTGCCCTTCGAGTTCAATGCTCGACCTCATTGCGTCTCCGGTTAACGGCAGGGTGGCGTCAGCGCTAGCCGAACTCACGCCAGGAATTGTGCTGATCTGCTGCACAATTCGGCCAAAAAACTGGTGCGGTGAAGCTCCCGCGTTTTCAGGCGGCGAATTCACCTCGAACGTTAGGACGTGATTTGGGTCGAATCCCAGATCTACGTGTATGAGATGAAGAAAGCTCTGAATTAAAAGACCGGCCCCGAGCAGGAGCGTTACTGCCAAGGCTACTTCGCCTATAACAAGCGCTCCACGCAAACGACCCTGTGCTTTTCCGCCACTGCTTGAACGACCCCAGTTCTCGCTCAGCGGCTCGGTCAGTGTAACTCGCGAACCCTGCAAGGCTGGAGCAAGTCCGAACACGATTCCTGACGCGGTAGAAATGACAAGTGCAAAGATGAGCAGGTGTCCGTTTATACCTACGCTCTCCAGGCGAGGGATTTCCGGAGGCAGAATGCGACGTAGCAGTCCGAGCGATGACACAGCCACTACCAGCCCGAGCGCTCCGCCAAGCAGTGATAACGCGAGACTCTCGGTCAGTAGCTGGCTAATCACTCTTCCACGGCTGGCGCCAACAGCGGCGCGTATAGCCATCTCCTTGCGTCGGCCGACCGCCCGTCCCAGCAAGAGACTCGCCACGTTCACGCACACAATCAGCAGAACGCAACACACTGCTCCAAGCAGAACTAGTAGAGGCGCGCGAACTTTACCGGCAAGACCCTCTACTTCAGGCACAACCCGTGCGCTACGCGCTTTGTTCTCCGGATGCTCTTTGCTTAGAGTGGTTGCAATCACGGCCATTTCGGCTTCCGCTTGTTTGACGCTGGCATTTGGTTTCAACAACCCCTCTACGTCGAGGTAATGTGCGCCGCGTTGTGCTGTCATTGCATTCGCACCTCCCGTCGCGTCAACCGCAATCGTCGTCCATAACTCGATGGGCTCGGCTTCAATCGGAAACTGAAAGCCTTGCGGCATTACACCAACGACGATGAACGCGTGTCCGTCGACACGAATGCTGACCCCGAGCACGGAAGTGTCGGAGCTAAATTCCCGCTGCCACAAACTGTAGCTCAGGATAAGTGGATTCGCGCCACTTGCAGCCGACGGTTCATCTTCCTTTGATAGGAAACTCCGCCCGATCAGTGGCTTTACCCCAAGTAATGGGAACAGTTCTGCCGATACAACCGCGCCGTGAAGATGGACTGCCTCACGGTCACCAACCAACGTGAAGTCGTTGGTTCGAAAGGCTGCCATCCGTTCAAACGCCCGGCTTCGTGTTCGCCAATCCAGAAAATCAGGATAAGATGCCACATCGCCATTGCCGGTCGCGGCGAGTACAGAGTTGATTCTCACGAGGCGATCGGCATTAGGGAAAGGGAGTGGCTTGAACACTACCGCATCGACCACGCTAAATATGGCCGTTGTTGCCCCAATCCCCAGGGCTAAGATCGTGATGGCGATTATGGCGAAACCCGGATTTCTCCGGAGCATACGCAGACCATAACCAAGGTCTTGAAAAAATCTGTCCACTGACGCTCCTGCTTTGACATCAAGCACCCGTTCCTTAACCTGTTCCAACTTGCCGGTCTCACGGCATGCTTCCCGTATGGCCTCCTCGGATGTCCTTCCGGCACGCTCCTTCTCGTCTGCAACCATCTCGATATAACTGCGAAGCTCTTCGTCGAGATCTTCAGCGATTCGTCCTCGCCGGAGAATGTTTCGACAGCACCGATAAAAGCGGCGAATGGGCATCGTTAATCGCTATGTCGCCCGAAGGGCACTTGCAATAGCCAGCGAGATCCGTTGCCACTGCTCGGTTTCTGTTTCCAGTTGACGCCGGCCCAATTTCGTTAGCCGATAGAATTTTGCACGGCGGTTCGTCTCGGCTTCGCCCCAGAAGGAGGTCAGCCAACCCGCCTCCTCCATCCGATGGAGCGCAGGAAACAGCGAGCCTGCTTTCACCTCGAATGTTCCGTTTGTGATTTGCGCGATCCGGCGCGAGATTCCCATGCCGTGCATCTCTTCGAGCGCTAACGCCTTCAGTACAAGTAAGGCGAGAGTGCCTTGAAGAAGATCCCTTCGTGGATTGCCGCCGGATTGTGCTATAGACACTCTATAAGTAACTTGTCAAACTGCTTATAGGATGTCAATAAGAGGTGGTACTGGACAGCCCAAGATAAACAGAGCGTTGGGTTGTGCCCCGCTCTTCTTCCGCCCAGGTGAAAGGAGAAACCAGGGCCCGGTTGATCATGATCGCGAGCACCGGAGCGCTACTAGGAAGCCCATGCTACCCTGAGGGTGCCTGCCTCAATGACTGCGGTCAAGGAACTCAGGAAAACACCGCTTTTCGATGTCCATACGAAGCTGAAGGCACGCTTGGTGGACTTCGGCGGCTGGAATATGCCCGTTCAATATTCCGG
>JAFARV010000702.1 GCA_019245255.1 Acidobacteriaceae bacterium
TGCGGAGGAAGGATACGGCCTTATGATCTACGAACATCAGGAAGGTCGCGGCATCGGCTTGATGGCCAAGTTGCAGGCTTACGCGCTGCAAGACGCGGGTCTCGATACGCTCGAAGCCAATGAGGCGCTCGGATTGCAGGCGGATTACAGAACCTTCTCGTTTCCGGGCGCTATCCTTCATCACCTTGGGATCGGCCGGGTTCGGCTTCTCTCCAACAATCCCGATAAAGTGCGTGCGTTGACTCACGCGGGTATTAGCGTTGTTGAGCGGATTCCCTGCGAAACTCGTCCCCGTCCTGACGCATTAGTGTATCTGCGAACCAAGAAGAACAAGTCGGGCCATATGCTCGCGTTCGTATAAAAAGGAACATCTCAAATGTTTACGGAAGTGATGGATTGCTCGGCGGTTCTGGACAGCGTGATTTACTCCGAAGTTCCAGAGCGGTCGCGGGCCTTCGTGTCCATTGAAGCTGCTATTGAAGAGCTGAAAGCCGGGCACATGATTGTCGTCGCAGATGATGATGACCGTGAGAACGAAGGCGATCTGACGATTGCCGCGGAGATGATCACGCCCCAAGCTGTAAACTTCATGGCAAGTCATGGAAAAGGTCTCATCTGTCTCGCGATCACCGACGAGACGGCGGATCGTTTGGCGCTGCAACCGATGACGCCCGACAACACATCACGATGCGGCACAGCCTTCACAGTGTCTATTGATGCCAAGGGCCGTGGCGTGACTACAGGAGTGTCCGCCTATGATCGAGCACAAACAATCCTGGAAGTCATCGATCCGCATTCGCGTCCTGGAGACCTCGCACGTCCGGGCCATGTTTTTCCATTACGCGCACGGAAGGGTGGCGTTCTGGAACGCCGCGGTCAAACAGAAGCCGCGGTCGATCTTGCCAGGCTTGCCGGACTGCATCCCGCCGGCGTTATTTGCGAGATTCTGAACGAGGATGGCAGCATGGCCCGCCTGCCACACTTAGCTCGCTTTTGCATAAAACATGATCTCAAGATGATCAGCGTTGCTGATTTAGCATCGTACCGGTTTGAGTGCGAACGTCTCGATTTGTGGCCCGACTTGAGCGTGGTAACTCAATGATCTGTGTACACTCGCTGGAACGGGCCGTTCGATACTATCCTAATTCCTCCGCGCTCTGTGCCCTCGAAGCGAAGTTGACGTTTCGAGAGTTTCATGACGAGGTAGTAAGTTTAGCCGCCGCCCTTGTCCGAGACGATTTCAAAGCTGGCGACCGCCTGGCGCTGCTGCTGCCTAATGGAGCCGATTACATCAAATTCGTGTACGCGTGCAGTTGGGTTGGCATCACTGTTGTTCCGATCAATACCAGGCTCTCGATTGTGGAGATTGATCACGTTCTGGCCGACGCGGCTCCTAGAGGACTGGTCCGGCATTCTTCCCTCCCCACTCCGACGGCGCGACTCTCCTGGGAGTGCGTGGCCGACGCGGAACCTTTTACCGGCCAAAACGGAGATTACCCGGATCCCTGCTACGACCCGGAAGCGCTTCTCGCCCTCATTTACACAAGCGGAACGACGGGCCGGCCAAAGGGCGTGATGGTCACGCACGCTAACGTCCTTGCGGACATCCACAACTTCAATTACTGGATGCAATACAAAGAGGGCGGGGTGTATTTACACGCTGCTCCCATATTTCATATTGCCGATTTTCCTGCGCTGTTTGCAGCGCCGGCATTCGGCGCGTGTCAAATAGCGCTGCCACGCTTTACTCCACAAGCCTTCTGTCAAATTGTCGAGAAACAGCGAGTTAACTATACCGTGTTAGTTCCGACAATGATTAACATACTTACTCAGTACGAAGGGATTAAGAACTACGATCTGAGTAGCCTCGAGATGTTGGCGTATGGCGGCTCACCCATGGCCCCGGAGCTAATTCGTAAAGCGAGGGAATTGTTCCCGCATGTAAAGTTAGTTCAAGTTTATGGACTCACTGAAACCGGTTTTCTCACAGGCCTCAGGGATGGGGAACATACGCACGACAGACTGTCTTCGTGCGGGCGACCCTGTCCCGGCGTGGATGTGCGCGTGGCGGACGAAGACGGAAACTTTTTGGAGACGGGCCAGCGCGGGGAGCTGATTGCCCGCGGCGCAAACGTGATGCGCGGATATTTTCGCGACCCTGAGGATACGACAACGGCGTTCCGGGACGGCTTTTGCCGGACGGGAGACATCGGGTATCAGGACAACGAGGGCTATTTCTACATACTCGATCGTTCGAAGGACATGATTGTAACTGGCGGGGAGAATGTCTACTGCGGAGAGGTAGAGGCAGTTATTATGATGCATTCTGCGGTCCGCGAAGCAGCGGTTTTCGGAATACCGGACCCACAGTGGGGAGAGTTGGTGGCCGCATGCGTGGTTCCGAAGCAGGGTACGATGCTGAGCGCCGACGACTTGCTCGGCCACTGCCGTAAGAACCTGGCCAACTACAAAGTACCCCGGCATGTGGAGTTCTCGGACGCCGATTTGCCGAAGGGGAGTTCGGGGAAGGTGCTGAAGCGACTCTTGCGCGAGCGGTTTTGGATGGGAGCAGAGCGGGCGGTCAGTTAAAACGACAGATCGAAGGATGGTAGCGCCGGCGCCCCCCGGATTGCATTTGGAAGCAGGCCGACCTTCACAAACCGAATGGCTGACGGAGCTAGCCCGGATTCCGGTACATCGGCGTCATTCAGCGCGGAGCTTTTAGGGATTCTGGATTCGTGTCCAAGCGGTGCGATTGATTGCCAATGGGTTCACCCGGCCTGTTTCCTGATTGATGAATCCTCCGTGATACACGATTCCACCGTGCCGGAAGAGGCGTGCGAGCATCGCAAGAGCGTGTTGTCGAGTTAATAAAAGGCTCTTGTCGTATAAGCGATTCCGCCGCGCTGCAGGCTGGAAGCGTATCGGGTGCATCCAGGTTGGCATTGACGATTTGCGGATAGAGTTCATCGACACAGCGAAGCCGCAGCTTGGCCCCTTTGCGATTTGGCCGCAATGGTTCACCGAGCACGAATTGGCCGGAGCTGGCGTTGTTGCCCAGATCCAGCCAATAGGCGAACCGCCTCGTCTTCAGCCGCACGACGCGCGCCAATGTCTTCCGAGCTGTGCGGGTATCCACACAGCTGATTAGAAAATCGGCGTCGGGCAAATCCCGCCCATACCGAACGTGCGTGGGAATACCCACCCAATC
>JAFARV010000818.1 GCA_019245255.1 Acidobacteriaceae bacterium
GCTGGAGCTTCAGTACTTCGCACCAGATAGCGGCAGTGATGTCCTGAACGGGCGTGCGCGCTGCGAAATATGGTTCGTCGTCTCCTCTCTGGTACGTTACCTTCGGCAACTGCTTGCGGTCGACCTTTCCATTGGCACTGAGAGGAAAGTTCTCGAGAGTGACAATGTGGGCCGGCACCATGTATTCGGGTAGGCGTTCTTTCAACCATCGATGCCATTCCGTTTCGGCCGCACTCGCCGAGTGCTGGCGCACTACGTATGCAACGAGCCGCAAATCTCCTGGCGCATCTTCGCGCACCGTTGCGACGCACTGCTTCACCATAGGATGTTGTGCCAGAACGGCTTCAATCTCTCCCAGCTCGATCCGATAGCCCCGCAGTTTTACTTGAAAGTCCGCGCGTCCCAAATATTCAATTCGTCCATCGGAGCGATACCGCGCTCTGTCTCCGGTGCGGTACATCCGTTCTCCAGGACGGAAGGGATCCGCCAGGAAACGTTCAGCTGTCAAGTCAGGCCGGTTGAGGTAACCACGCGCAACTCCTGTTCCACCGATGTAGAGTTCCCCCTCTACTCCCACGGGCACGGGCTGCCGTTCCGGATCGAGAATGTAAATGCGAGTGTTCGCGAGTGGCCGCCCGATGACAATTGGCTCATCCGCGTTTTGGAAATGATGGACGGTTGACCACACGGTCGTCTCAGTCGGCCCATAAAAGTTATAGAGCGATGAATCGGCTTGTAACAGCCGATTGGATAGTCCGGCAGGCAGAGCCTCGGCTCCGATCGCCCGTTTCAGGCCAGCTCCAGTGAAGCCGGCTTCGAGCAGCAGCTGCCAGCTGGTAGGTGTCGCATGCACAACTGTAGCTCCCACGCCACGAAGAAACGCGGCGAGTTCGTGCCCGTCGCTGGCCAGCCGCTCCCTTCCGATTACGACGCGCCCGCCGGTGACAAGCCCAAGATAGAGCTCCGGGATGCACACGTCGAACGCAAAACTTGCCAAGGCGGGAAAAACGTCGTCGGGCCCCATGTGCAGCTTCTCCGCCATGGTCGCCAACAGGTTTACGACTGACCGATGCGACACCTCGACTCCCTTGGGTCGTCCTGTTGATCCAGAGGTGAACATCACATAAATGAGGTCATCGGGCTGTGCAAGGCACGCCGGATTGCCGCGGTTCTCCCGTGCAATTGCTTCGGCATCCCGGTCTAAGCAGACGCGCCGCGCCGCACTCGTGCCTGTTCCCCCTTCGGGTAGGCCGTCTTCTAATTCTTTTTCGGTCACGGTGGCGGTCACGCCTGCTTGCTCCAGCGTTAGGCGCAAGCGCTCCGCCGGATAAGCCGGATCAAGCGGTACGTATGCTGCTCCGCTCTTCTGCACGCCCAGCAGGGCTACAAGCATCGCGGCTGATCGCTTGAGGTAGACTCCGACACGCTCACCCGGTGCGGCTCCCAAGCGCCTTAGAAACCACGCTAACTGGTTTGCTCGTTCGTTCAGTTCCCGGTAGCTGAGCTCCGTCTCCTCCCAAACACACGCCACGGATTGTGGTGTACGTTCGGCCTGCTGCTCGAACCAGGTGTGCACGCATAGGCTCGACGGGTAGTCTGCGGTTGTGTCGTTCCACTCGACCAATAACTGGTCGCGTTCCGCGTCGGTAAGCAAAGGTAGCTGGGAAAACGGAAGTTCGGGTTTCTCGATCGCTGCTTCGAGCAGACGGACGTAATGTTTCCACAGTCGCTCGATGGTTTCCCTGTCGTAGAGATCGGTATTGTACTCAACGCGTCCTCGGATTCCGTCCTCGGTTTCGGAAAGAAAAATTGACAAATCAAACTTTGCAGTGTCAGCTTTAGATTCGAGGACCTTCACTTCGATCCCGGACAAGTGAAAGGACTCGGAGGCGGCATTTTGCAAAGAAAACATGACTTGGAACAGCGGATTACGGCTTAAACTGCGTTCCGGATTGGTCTCCTCGACCAGCTTTTCGAACGGTATGTCCTGGTGAGCGTAGGCGTCGAGTGCCGTTTGTTTACTGCGTCGAACGAGCTCGGCAAACGAAGGATTGCCCGCGAGCCGACCACGTAAAACAAGAGTGTTAGCAAACAACCCGATGAGGTTTTCTATGTCGGGTCTGGTCCGATTCGCGATCGGCGTTCCCACCAATATGTCTTCATCACCGCTGTAGCGGCTAAGAAGCGCGTGAAACGCCGCAAGGAGAACCATGAAGATGCTCGCGTTGTATTCGCGAGCGAACTGAACTACTCTTCGGGAAAGCGCCGGAGACAGAGATGCAGGAATCCTCCCGCCGCGGTGACTTTGAACCGCCGGCCTGGGGCGATCGGTTGGTAAATTCAACGCAGCCGGAGGGTTTGCGAGTTGCTCCTTCCAGTATGCCAACTGTTTCGCGAAGCTCTTGCCACTCATGAGCTTGCGCTGCCAGACGGCAAAATCCGCATACTGGAGGGGCAGAGGAGCCAGCGGGGAGGGTTCGCCTAGTTGAAACGCCTGGTAGCACGAGGCAAGTTCGCGCGCAAAGATCCGCCGGGACCAGCCGTCGAACACGATATGGTGAATGGTCAACAGTAGAATGTGATCGCATCCGCTCATCCGGATGAGCTGCGATCGAATCAGCGGACCGCTCTCTAGATTAAGAGGCGTATCCGCCTCCTGTTGGGCAATGCGTGAAGCTTCGGACTCGCGCTCCGGCCAATTGCTCAGATCGGTCTTTGACAAACGAATCCGTAGAGAATCCGCAACGAATTGAATCGGCTCGCCCTGTGAGATTCTGAACGTTGTTCGAAACACGTCGTGACGCGACACGATCTCGTTCAGACTGTCTTCTAAAGCTTCGACGTTAAGGTCGCCGTGCAATCGCATCGACCACGGAATACTATATGCCGTATTGTGCGGCTCGAGTTGGTTTAGTAGCCACAGCCGCTGTTGCGCGAAGCTTGTAGGGAAGGCCCAGCCGTTTTCCACGCCGGCGCCATGCTCGACGTTGAGCAGCCTTTGATTTTCGGTAGCGGAATGCATTTTTCAGATACCTAGCATGTGATGGCAGACGGAGCCAGTATGCGTCTGGGTTCAGTCAGCTCGACAACTTGTTCGCCTCAACCATCTCGCCAAGAGCGACCAAGATCTTACGCGGACCGACATAAGGATCGCGTGCATGCGCCACTAGCATGTTGTCCAGGCTGACGACGTCGCCCTGCTGCCATTGAAAGCGGACAGCATACCTCTCGTAAGTCTCTCCCACGTGATCCATAACTACGTCTTCGATTTCGGAACCGTCACCGTAGTATACGTGCCTCGGCAGGTTTTCCCGACTGAAGATCGACAACAATGAACTTCTTACATCAGGGTCCAGGCAATGGACATGATGCAACTGCACCTGATTGAAGAAGGACATTTCGCCTGTTCTGGGATGCCGCAGTACAGCACGGCAGCGTTGTTTTACACGCAGATCATCCGTGCCCGTCCATTCACACGACATTCCCATGCTTGCGCAGGACTCTTCCACGGATCTGCGATCGTCTGTTCCAAAAAAACGTTGCCAACTAACATCGAGACCTGCGCTGAAATTACGGACGTACATGAGACCTTTGTTAGCGAACTTGTCCCGTACGGACGGATCCAACCCCTGATAGACCTTGCGGCAATCGACAATCGGTGTAGCGCCGCCTTGTTTGGCAACCGTCATACAAAAGAAATTAATTCGGGAGGGCCAGCTTGCTAAATGTGAGCTTTCGTTGTGGTATAGGATTGCTTTATCTTCGGGGTAAGGAGTAGACGTGTAGAC
>JAFARV010000837.1 GCA_019245255.1 Acidobacteriaceae bacterium
TCCTCAATCGGTTTGCCGGAGACCAGCAAGAAGCGAATTCCCTCAGGCCCGGCCTGCACTGTGATCTCGTCACCGCGGTCGAACAGTACCAGCGAGTGATTGGCCGCATCATACACGGGCGCTGCTTCTGGCTCGGCAACACGCTCCGTTAAAACCGCACGTGGATGCGAGGCGTCCCGGAACGTTCCGGAGCCCGCAAATACGTAGGCGAAGGCGCTTCGCGTAATCTCAACCTTGAGCCTCTTGCGCCTGCCCGGCGAGACGGAAATATCGAGGTAACTCGGATCAGCCGCCACGCCTTCGACGGGTCCTTTCTTGCCCCAGAACTCGCCGCAGATGACGCGAACGTGCGTACCGTCGTCATCTGTGATCTCAGGAATGGCGCTCGAGGGAATGTCCTGATAACGTGGGTCCGTCATTTTCAGCGCGGACGGAAGGTTGGCCCACAACTGGAAACCGTGCATGCGGCCTCGTGCATCTCCCTTGGGCATTTCCTGGTGAAGAATGCCGCTGCCCGCGGTCATCCACTGGACGTCGCCGGCCGTCATTTTGCCTTTGTTTCCCAAGCTATCGCCATGCTCGACCGAGCCGGCGAGCACGTAGGTGATGGTTTCGATCCCACGATGCGGATGCCACGGAAATCCGGCCAGATAGTCGTTGGGATTGTCATTGCGGAAGTCGTCAAGCAGCAGGAAGGGATCGAAATCCTTGGTTTTGCCGAATCCAAAGGCGCGCTGGAGTTTGACACCGGCGCCCTCAATTGTCGGCTGCGTTTGAGTGATGTTTCTAACAGGACGGAGGGACATGTTTTTTCTTTCATACACCGCTTCGGTTGCGGCTGTTGAATTCTCTTGACATCAAGATAGATGCGCCGGACCGGGAGAACGATTCAACCGGGACCCGGACACAAGCTTACCGGGGCTGACGCCGCGCCGCCTAGGAAACCGCCGTCGACTGGTGGCCCGTGGGCTTCCGTTCAGCAGTCCCGCTCTGTCACCAGGTCGACGATTGCCCGCAGTGCACGCTGCACTTCCGAGTCCGGGAACGCTGAGATGATGGCGCGTGATTTTTCGGTAAAGGTGTGCGCGCGCTCATATGCGCGGGAAATGGAGTTGTGCGCTTGGAGAACCTGCAGGACTCGCATGAACGGAACCTGCTCATAGCTGCCGTCGTGAATCACCGTTTGAACGGCATTACGTTCATCCGGCGTCGCCGATTCGAGGGCGTAAATCATGGGCAGCGTCACCTTGCCTTCACGAAGATCGTTGCCCGCCGGCTTGCCAAGAACCTTCTCTGTCGACGTGAAATCGAGGATGTCGTCGACCAGCTGAAAGGCCATCCCGAGATTCCAGGCGAAATCAGCCAATGTCGATTCCGCCGCCTCATCCGCTCCGGCCGAGCTAGCACCAAGCGATGCACACGCCGAAAAAAGGCTGGCGGTCTTCCGGTCCACAAGCTCCATGTAGTCGGCTTCTGAAACGTCGATCCGGTGCAGGCGTTCCAGCTGCAGAAGTTCGCCTTCAACCATCATCTGCGTCAGGGAAATCAGCACGTCCAGTATGTGGAAGTTGCGCTCGCGAAGTGCAATTTGAAACGCCTGCATGTACAACCAGTCGCCTGCGAGCACAGAGATGTGGTTACCCCATACGACATTCGTCGAGGGACGGCCCCGGCGCGTTTTTGCCACGTCGATCACGTCATCGTGCACCAGCGTCGCGGCGTGGATCATCTCAACCACCGCCGCGAGGCGGCGCGCGCTCGGGTTCGATGGGCCGAACAGACGGTTGATCAAAAGTACAAGAGCGGGACGAAGACGCTTTCCG
Organism: Acidobacteriaceae bacterium; assembly: GCA_019245255.1. Classification (GTDB taxonomy): domain Bacteria; phylum Acidobacteriota; class Terriglobia; order Bryobacterales; family Bryobacteraceae; genus Bog-105. Next base: position 1,824 of record JAFARV010000837.1, read on the forward strand.
CCCCCGGCGTGAAGATACTGGTTGATGGTCGTGACAGCATCCACGCAAGCAACCGATTCGATGCCGATTTCACGGTCTACTTCCTGCAAGTCGGACTGCACGAGGCTGAAGGCCTCTCGAGCCGCTACGGATTGCTGGATCTTGCTGAACATGACGGGCTAAAGTTGCGAACCCTCAGTGTAACTTGTAGTGTCAATCGTGAATAGCCGCTCGAAGTTCAACGTCGTCTGCGCCGCCAACTCTTCCGTGTCGATCCCGCGTACACGTGCGATCGCCTCTGCCGTGTGCGCAACAAAAGCAGGTTCATTTCTCTTACCGCGATGCGGGATGGGTGCGAGATACGGGCTGTCGGTTTCGAGCAGCAGGCGGCTGTGCGGCACAACCTTGGCAGCCTCGCGAATCTCTTCCGCCTTCGGAAACGTGGTCACGCCTCCGAACGCCACATAAAAGCCGAGTTCGACACATTCATTGGCCTGCTCAGCGGTCCCTGTAAAACAATGCATCACGCACGGCAGCCCTGTGGGCGCCCATTTCGTTCGCAGAAGTTCCATCGTGTCCTCCCACGCATCGCGCGTATGAATCACGATCGGCATCTTCGCCTCAGCCGCAATCTCCAGCTGACGAATGAATACTTGTGTCTGGGCGTCTTTGGGAACGCCCCAGTGGTAATCGAGTCCAATCTCGCCGATTGCGCGGACTTTAGGATGCGAGAGCAGCTCAGTGAGACGGCGAAAAGTATTCTCGTCTGCTTTCGGCGCGTCGTTCGGATGCACGCCCACAGTGGCCCAAATAAACGGATACTGGTCCGCGAGCCGGACTGCCCACTCGAGATCCGGCGGACCTTCGCCGGTGCCGATCGAGAGCATCCATTTCAGCCCGGCCCGACGTGCGCGCTCGATGACCGCTTCGCGATCGGTGTCGAACTGCTGGTCGTCAAGATGGCAATGCGAGTCGACTAGTTGCACGCGCGTTTACTTTAGCCGCGCGCCCACAGGGACATCTTCAATGAAGGTCGGCAAAACGGGCGCACCGCCCTCGAGGCTCGCCGCTACAATCATTCCCTGCGATGTGATGCCCCGCAGCTTCCGGGGCGCGAGATTGGCGACGATCACGACCTTGCGCCCCAGCAGTTGTTCCGGTTTATACGCCAGGGCGATTCCCGCTACGATCGTCCTCGGCTCCGCTTCTCCTATGTCGACCTTCAGATGCAGCAGTTTCTCTGCGCCCTTCACCGGCTCGGCATGTTTCACTTCGCCGACACGCAGATCGACTTTGCCGAAATCGTCGATCTCGATATGGCCATCGCGCGCTTCAGCCGGCTTTGCAGAATCCGCCGCCGGCTTTTGACCGATGAGCGCGGCCTGCCGATTCCGCTCGACTTCTTCGAGTTCCTGCATTTTTTGAATTGTCGGCTTAGCGTCGAGGCGCGGAAATACGGGGGCAATCTCACCGATCTTCTGCCCGAGTTGCAAACGCCCCCACACCAAATCCTCCGACTTCACTTGTGAAACCGGTTCTTTGAAGCCCATCTGCCGCCAGATCGCCTCGGCAGAGTGCGGCACCACTGGGCTGACCAATGCGCAGGTGATACGAAGCGCTTCTGCAGCCGTGTATAGCGTCGTGTCCAACAACTGCTGCGAGTGCCCCGATTGATCTTTTGCGAGCTTCCACGGCGCGCGCTCGACGATGTATTTATCGACGGCCGAAATGATCGTCCAAATCTGCTCGAGCGCCTGCGAGAAGTTGAAGGCTTCATAAGCCGCGATCGCCGCCATCGCCGCTTTATTTGCGACTTGCGCGATGTCTTCCGTTCCTTCGGAGCCGGGAATCGCTCCGTTCCGATACTGCTGGATCATGTTGAGCGTCCGGCTCGCCAGATTACCCAGCCCGTTCGCAAGATCGGAGTTATATCTGCCGACCAGAGCGTCGAAGCTGAAACTTCCGTCCTGTCCGAACACAATCTCGCGGAGCAGAAAATAGCGCAGCGCATCCACGCCCATCGCCTCGACAATCGGCGTCGGCCGGACGATATTGCCGCGTGACTTGCTCATTTTGTCGTTCTCAAATAACAGCCAGCCGTGCGCGAACACTTTCTTGGGCAACGGCCATCCCGCAGCCATCAGAAACGCCGGCCAAAACACGCAGTGGAAGCGCAGAATCTCTTTGCCGATCAGATGAAGATCGGCGGGCCACAGACCTTCGCCTTCCACGGCGCTCATGTACGTATTCAAAGCATCGAACCAGACGTAGAAGACATGCGACCGGTTTTCTTCGACGGGAATGCCCCACTTGAGGCTTGTCCGCGTAATTGAGAGGTCGTCCAGGCCTTGCCGCACGAACGCAAGCACTTCATTGCGGCGGATGGCGGGTTGTATAAAATCCGGGTTCTCGTCGTAGAACGCGAGCAGGCGATCGGCGAACTCCGACAGCTTGAAGAAATAGTTTTCTTCGGTCAGCTCCTCATACGGTTTGCCGGTCTCGGGATCAATGTCGCCCGGTTTGGCATCATTGACGAACGACTCGCTCACTACCGCGTAAAGCCCCGTGTAAGTTCCCTTGTAAATGTAGCCGTTTGCCTTGCACGCCTGAAACAGCTTGTTGACGACTTGCGCGTGTTTGGCGCTTGTGGTGCGCTCGAACCTATCTATCTGCAGATCGAGTTTCTGCCACTGCGAGCGGAACTCGTTCGAAATCAGCGTGACGTACTCCTCAGGTGCTTTGCCCTGCGCCCGCGCCGCCCGCTCCACCTTCGTCCCGTGCTCATCCGTTCCGGTCGTGAGCACGACATCGTAGCCCTGCATACGTTTGAAGCGCGCGATCGTTTCCGCCGCAATTGTCGTATAGGCGTGCCCGATATGCGGAGCAGCATTGACGTAATAAATCGGTGTCGTTAAGTAGTACTTGCCTTGGCTCATTTTTTGGTTATGAACGTGACTCGCGGAAAACACGCGCGGCTTCAGCAATCACCGCCCGCAGCGCGACATTGTGCGTACGTGCAGCGTTCCGGCAATCTTCGTACTCGGGACTGAAGTTTCCGTTCTCTGTATGCTTGATCTGAATCGGACCGTATTGTGTTTCAACACGCGTCAGTGCGCGCTCGAGCACGCGCCGCTCCGCGTAATAAATGCGAACGCCAAGTGTGGTTGTCTCCTGGAACAGCATACCGGCAAGCTGATCCGTAATCGCCGGTGGAGCAATCACTGAAATCAGCGTGGCGGGACGGTTCTTTTTCATGCACACCGGCGCAAGCGTGACGTCCAGAGCACCGGATTCGAGCAAGCGCTCCATCGCGTACCCAAGCACCTGAGGCGTTGAATCGTCCACGTTTGCTTCGAGAACGGCAACGGTCGTCGCTTCGGATGCTGCGGTCCGCTCTCCAATAAGGGCGCGCAAAACGTTTGCCTGAACCGCAAAATCTTTATCTCCGGCGCCGAAGCCCTGGCTCAGCACCCTGATCGGCGGAAGTGTGCCGACGCCTGTGGCTAGCGCCGCCACAATCGCAGCGCCTGTGGGTGTCGTGAGTTCCGCTTCGGGACCCGCCGAATAGATCGGCTTGTCTTTTAGTAGCTCCGCAGTTGCAGGTGCGGGTACCGGAAGCACGCCGTGCTCGGTTTGAACCGTACCGCTGCCAACGTTGATACGCGAGCTGTACACTTCGTCAACATCCAGCAGATCGAGAGCGACACATGCGCCGACGATGTCGCAGATGGAATCGACAGCGCCGACCTCGTGGAAATGAACCTTCTCGATCGGTATATCGTGCGACTTGGCTTCAGCCTCGCCCAGTTTGCGGAAGATTGCCAGGGCATTTTGCTCAGCACGTTCAGACAAGCTTCCGCCCGAGATGATCTTGTCGATATGCGGAAGATGTCGATGCTTCTTCTGCTCCGCGAACTCGACGTGAAATTTTGAAGCCGCGATTCCCTTGCGCTTGGTCTTCTCGACCCGGAACCGCGCGTCGAGTTCCAGGCTCTTCAGCGAGTCCTCTAACACACGCCAGTCCGCGCCGGCGTCGACGAGAGCGCCCACGGTCATGTCGCCCGAAATGCCTGAGAAAGCGTCAAAATAGCAGATTTTCACGAGGAGCTGAGTTCTCATCTCAGTGTACAAATCTGAACAAGTCGCGATCGTTATAGTGGTCGAAGTGATCGCTGGTGTCTTTCTCGGCCCACACGGACTCCGCTCGGGTTGGCGGGTGCTGATATTCGCAATCGCGTTTGCAATCTGCGCGATCGGCGTTCACCTTGCGTTTCAGCACATCGGTGTTGGACGCGAGACAACGCGCCAGGTTCGATCCGGAATTCTATTGCCCTCATATGTCCTGATCTGGGAGGGCATTCAGTGCGTTTTGATTCTGCTCGTCACCGCCGTATTTTCACGTGTGGAGCAGCGCCCGTGGCGGGACTACGGTCTGCCCTGGGCCGATGCGTTCCGCCGTCGCGTTTGGCTGGGAGCGCTTTGGGGCTTAGCGGCGATTTCCATTGAGATCGCCATCACGTACGCGCTTCATGGATTCGCTTTTGATGGACTGGCGTTGCCGCCTGCCACCGTCGCTCGATATGGAATCGAATGGGGGATGGCATTTCTCATTGTGGCGATTTTCGAAGAAACGACGTTCCGAGGATACGTTCTGCAAACGCTCGCACGGGGGATTGGTTTTTGGCCTTCCGCTCTCATCTGCTCCGCGCTGTTCGGCGCGATCCACATCAATAACGCGGGAGAGTCCTATCGAGGCGCGGTTGAAGCCGCGCTTTTCGGACTGTTCTTCTGTTTCACGATCTACCGGACAGGAACTCTCTGGTTCGCGATCGGATTCCATGCCGCATGGGATTTCGGCGAAACCTTCGTCTATGCGGTGCCGGACAGCGGACTGCTCGCGAAGGGTCACCTTATAAATTCGAGTTTGCACGGGCCGTGGTGGGTTACCGGTGGCAGCGTCGGGCCTGAAGGAAGCGCGATCTGCTTTGGCATCCTGTTGCTTCTGTTCGCGGTCGCGGCACTAACACTTCGGCATACGCCCGTTACGCAGCAGCTCCCGAGCACGGTGGACATCCGCTAGCGCTTCATCCACCGTGGCCGACAATGCCGTCAGGTGGCCCATCTTGCGCCCCGGACGCGGTTCCAGTTTCCCGTACAGATGCACCTTGACGTTCGGTATAGTCGCTGCGGCAAGCCAGTTCGGCTCCCCGCTGGACCAGATGTCGCCGAGCAGATTCGCCATCGCAGCCGGTGCAAGCTGGTGGACAGCGCCCAGCGGTAATCCGCACACCGCCCGGAGCTGCTGTTCGAACTGGCTGGTAACGTTCGCATCGAACGTAAAGTGACCGGAGTTGTGCGGCCGCGGAGCCAATTCGTTGATCAGCAGCTCGCCCGCTCGCGTCACGAAGAACTCGACGCAAAGAACACCTATAACGCCGAGCCGGTCGAGTACCTCGTGCGCAATCTCGACAGCGCGTGCGGCGATCCCAGGCTCAACTCGCGCTGGAGCGATCGAAACATCCAGGATACCGTTCACATGTTGATTCTCGACCGCGCCATAGTTCGCAAACTCACCGGCCTCGGTTCGCGCTGCCACTACCGAGATCTCGCACTCGAACTCGATCATCTGTTCGAGCACAGCTTCCGTCTGCCCCACGGCATTCCACGCGGCATCCAGTTGGTTCATGTTTGAGATTCGGAACTGACCCTTGCCGTCGTATCCGAAACCGGCGGTCTTGAGGATCGCCGGTACGCCGAGCTCTGCGGCGCACCGCGTCAGCTCTTCTCGACTCGCCACTCTACGAAACCGCGCAACGGGAAAGCCCGATTCGGAAAGGAACGTCTTCTCACGCAACCGATGCTGTGTTGTGTGAAGAATCGAGCCCGCAGGCCGCACAGGAGCGCACCTTGCTGCAGCCGCGGCCGTTTCCGCCGGCACGTTCTCGAATTCAAAAGTAACTACAGAGACACCCTTCGCAAATCTGCACACCGCGTCCAGATCTTGGTAGGGAGCTGTGATTTCGACGTCCGCAACCTGCCCGGTCGGCGTGTCCTCATCGGGCGAAAGCGTATGTACCCGGTAGCCCATGCGCCGCGCCGCAATCGCAAACATGCGTCCGAGCTGGCCGCTACCCAGCACTCCTATGGCGCTGCCCGGAAGAATGGGGCATGACATTACGGAAGCACTCGATTCTGAAGCACTGACTCGGTCTGCCGTTGGCGATAGGCGGTAAGACGCTCGCGAATGTCCGCGTACTTATTCCCGAGCACTCCAGCCGCGAGCAACGCGGCATTCGTCGCTCCGGCGTTCCCGATCGCAAGCGTCCCAACGGGAACGCCCGCCGGCATCTGCACGATCGAGAGCAGCGAATCGACGCCGTTGAGAATACTGCTCTTGATCGGAACTCCAAGCACCGGCAAAACAGTGTGCGCCGCCACCATCCCGGGCAGATGCGCCGCGCCGCCTGCGGCCGCGATGATGATCTCAATGCCCCGTTCCACGGCAGTCTTGGCGTACTCCGCCATCCAATCCGGCGTGCGATGCGCTGAGACCACGCGGCATTCATGCGGTATGCCCAGCGAAGTCAACGTTTCACTGGTAGCCTGCATCGTTTCCCAATCGGAGCGGCTGCCCATAATCACGCCGACCAGCGGCTGCGGATCGGAGGGAGCAATCATCGCGTGCTTGCCTTTTTATTCGCCCTGTGAGGCGACGAAGCCCTTCTGGCCGTCGAACGTGTAGAGATTCTCAATTTTAATGAAGTCAAAGCCGGCCTGGCTCAGACGATCCAACAAACCGACGATCTGCTGGTGTGTAACGGGGCCGTTGGCCTGTTCCGACATGAAGCCGGCGCGCCAATGATCGCTGCAGAACGTCTCATCGAAGCCTTCCGGGTAAACCTTCACGCCTCGATTGCTTAGAGACGTCAACTTCAGCCCCTCCCCGTTGATTCCCTCCAATCGCTTCCCGAAGGCCTTAGCATCGCGGTCGTTGTGCTGGAAGAAAACGTCGACGCCGATCAGTTGTTTGTTCGCGCGCGGCTTCGGAGTATAGGTCTGCGCAACCGTCTGCTTCGGCGCTTTGGAATACGATGCAGCTTTCAAGGTTCCAGGTTTCTGGCCGAGCCGCGCAACCACCGCTTCGGCAAATTCCTTCGTGCCGACCTTTTGTTTGCTCGTGCCCTCCTTGTAAATGTCATAGGTGTGTATGCCGTCTTCGATCGTTTTCAGCCAGGCATTGTGGACAACCTCCGCGACATCCGCCTGGCCGATGTGAACCAGCATTAACAGGCCCCCATGCAAAAGCCCCGACGGGTTGGCAAGATTCTGTCCGGCACGGCGCGGGGCAGATCCATGAATCGCCTCAAACATGGCGCATTGATCGCCGATGTTCGCTGAACCGGCAAGCCCGACTGAGCCTGCTATCTGCGCCGCCACATCGGACAGGATGTCGCCATACAGGTTCGGCATCACGACGACGTCGAACGCCTCGGGCGTATCCGCCAGCTTTGCCGCCCCGATGTCCACGATCCAATGCTCTTTCTCGAACTCCGGATATTCCGCTCCAATCTCATCGAAGACCTTATGGAAGAGGCCATCGGTGAACTTCATGATGTTGTCTTTTGTGAAACAGGTTACTTTTTTGCGATTGTTCCGCCGCGCGTACTCGAAGGCATAGCGCACAATCTTCTCTGAACCCGGACGGCTGATGAGCTTCAGACACTGATAAACCTCGTCCGTCTGCCGGTGCTCGATGCCCGCATAGAGATCCTCCTCGTTCTCCCGAACGATCACCACATCCATGCCGGGATGCTTGGTGTCGACAAACGGGTAATAGGATACGCAAGGGCGCACATTGGCATACAGCCCCAGGGTTTTCCGCGTGGTCACGTTCAGCGATTTGAAGCCGCCGCCTTGAGGCGTGGTGATCGGCGCCTTGAAGAACACCTTCGTGCGGCGTAGAGACTCCCACGCGCTGGGCTCGATGCCGGCATTGATTCCGCGCAGGTAAACCTTTTCGCCAATTTCGATGGTCTCGGCTTCAATCCGCGCGCCAGCCCCGCGCATGATGTGAAGGCAGGCATTCATGATCTCGGGACCAATGCCGTCGCCAAATGCGACGGTGATGGGAACGTTCGATGGCATAAGTACAAGGTTATTCCATGAAACCTAAGGAAATCTTGGCGGAAAGACCCCATCTAAGACATAGCGGGTATCGCGTCCGATTCTCGTTAAACGAGAAGGAGTACACTGACAGTGTTAAGCGCAAATGCTTCCGGGGATGCTGCGGGGACCCAGCCTCCACTGCTGACGACCTAGAGTGAAAGACTACATCGACCTCACGAAACCCAAAATTACCTGGCTCATCCTGATGAGCACCGGTATCGGCTACTACTTCGGCCATAGCGGAGCCTGGTCGCTTT
>JAFARV010001011.1 GCA_019245255.1 Acidobacteriaceae bacterium
AAGGCGCCTGACCGTCTTGCTGTTGCTCTTTTCCCCGCCTTTCAAATTACAGACGGGCGCATCGATTTCAAGTTCGGCGTTCGCAAAACGAACCTGTACATCACAGACTCGGATCTCAGCATCTATCCCGAGCGCTCAGGCAAACTGTACGTTCAGTTCTCGGGCTCGCCTGCCCGGACGGATCGTGCGGGAAATGGCTTTGGCCATTTTCGTGGAAGCGCGAACTGGTACATGATGCCCGCGTCGCCTTCATCTAACCAGCTCGAGGCGGATGTGACGCTGGACCCAAGTAATCTGAGCGAACTTACAACGCTGTTCCAGGGCGAAGATGTGGGTGTTCACGGCACCATCAGCTCGCATGCGAAGATCGAAGGTCCGCAAAATGCGTTGCGGATCTCCGGGGAACTGCATTTGGAAGATATCCACCGCTGGGATCTGATGCCCTCAAGCGGCGAACGGTGGCGTGTGCCGTATGAGGGCACTGCCGACCTCGTCGCTCATCGTTTGGAGCTCAAGAGTCTGGGAGCGAAGCCGGCCGCCAGCGCGCCGGTCAGCCTGGATTTGCGCGTCAAGAACATTCTGACAAACCCTTCGTGGGCCCTCATCGCTTCACTCAACGACGCCCCCGGCGCTCGATTGCTTCCGATTGCGAGAAGAATGGGCCTGGCGTTGCCGGATTCGTTGAAGCTGGAAGGAACGCTCAACGGGGCTCTCGGCTACTCAAACGTAAGTGGTTGGTCGGGCGGTGTCCAGATGAGCGATGTAGTAGCGAGTCTGCCGGAAATGCCGCCATTTCGTGCGGCGGCTGCGGTTGCGAATCTTCGCTCGAATGTGCTGCATGTGGAACCCGCGACGATTGCGTCAAGCGAGCCAGGAAGCCTTCAGGTGGGTGGCGATTACGATCTGAACACGCGCGCCGTCAACGTAAAGTTTGCAGCGAGTGAATTTCCTATTGCCGCCTTTCGGAGTGCATTCGGAAGCTGGCTGGGTGAGCCTGCGGTGCTCGAAGGAATTGAGAAGGGCACGATCACGGGCGAGGTCCTGTATGCGTTCCGATCGGAGGCGCCAGCCTGGGCGGGCGAGTTTCAATTTTCAAAAGCTCAGTTGAGCATTCCCGGTGTCGCTGTTCCGTTCACGGAAGCGGAGGGCCAAGTGACATTCGACGCGAACGCCTTCGATCTGCGACGTTTTTCGGCAACCGCCGGGGGCGCTTTGATTGAGGGAGCCTATCATCACGACGAGCTTGGTCACCGGCCGGATCGCATCGCGCTCCAGATGCCGGCAGCGGATCTTTCGAATCTCGAATCGTTACTCGGGCCAACGCTTCGTCGCGGAGGACTGCTGGCCCGGCTAGGCATGGCGCGACGCACGGTTCCGGACTGGCTCGCCGCACGCAATCTGCAAGGAGATGTTCAGATCGGTAAGCTATCGATCAACGGGACGCCGATCGGCTCCATTCACTCGCACGTTCGATGGACGAGCACAACCATGGGCCTTACGGGGCTGCGAGTGCGTCTTGGACAAGGCGATATTGTTGCCAGCGGGATGGTAACGCTCGCCTTCGACTCTCCCCGATATCGGCTGACGGCTCAGCTTATCAACTTCCCCTGGCATAGTGGGATGTTGAGCGCCGATGGCCAACTGCAGACGTCCGGCACCGGATCGGAGGCGCTCCAGCATCTGGAGGCATCCGGCACCTTCGCGGGACGGGACCTGAACCTGTCGGCCGATGACTCGTTTAGTGCCGTCTCAGGCGCGTTCAAGTTATCGTTTGGGGACGGCTGGCCGAATCTCAGCCTCTCCGACGTCCAGATGTCAGACGGCGATGAAGCCTGGACCGGCAGCGGGTCAAGCGACAGTTCGGGCAACCTTGTTATCGAAGTCGAGCACGAAGGGCAACAGCGGAGGATCATCAGTAGCCTCATCGACACCGGTTCGCAAGCTTCGTCCGAGGTTTCGAGCGCAGCCGCGCGGTAGCACAAACTACGAGAAGAAATTGGGTATGGATGCACTAGACTCCGTGTTGGAGTCGCTCAAGCGGGAATTTGAGGCAAGCCGTGCCGATGCGGTCCGGCTGGTGCGTTCGCAAGCGACGGCGGAGCTGAACCAGATTGCGCGCCGCTTGCGCCAGTACGGTTCCGAAGAAGAGTGGGTTCAGGCTGTCCTAGACGGCGCTTCATTGTACGCGCGTCAGGCAGCGCTGTTTTCAGTGAACGGCGAAAAGCTGCAACTCCGCGGGACACAGGGGCTCGAGATTATGCCAGCGACAAACTTCACCATCGCTTCGGCACAGGCTTTCCTAAGTGTGATCGCTTCCAGAGATCCGATTGTGACTCTGCGCACCTCCAGCGAGGTCGGCGAGGCGCTGCAATCCGGAGACAGGAGTTCGAGAGCTCATTTGTTTCCAGTAGTGAACGGCGACCGCGTGGTGGCGGTGTTATTCGCGACAGCTGAGGGTGAACTTACAGTCGATGGTCTGGAAGCTGTCACGTCGATTGCGTCGATGGCATTGGAGCGGGGGAGCAATGCCACGAAGGCGGTACAGATCTCACCTCTCAATCCAACGCACGAGAGCGCAAAACTGCCTCCGTGGTCCGGACTAAACGAAGAGGACCGCAACCTGCATTTGCGCGCCCAGCGTTTCGCTCGTGTCCGTGTTGCGGAAATGCAGCTGACACGCCCGGAAGCGTGCCGCGCGGGATTGGAACAAAATAACGTATATTTGTTTTTACAGAAGGAGATCGATGCTGCGCGCGAAGCGTACCGGAGCCAGTTCATGAAGGTTCCATCGATGGTCGACTATCTTCATGTGGAGTTGGTCCGGAATGCGGCTGAGAATGACGAGGCGAGGTTAGGTGGAGACTATCCGGGACAGTTGGGTTAAGCGCGTCACGCTGCTGTTTCTGCTTGCGGTTTGTGCGTTGGGCATTGACGGGGCGGGCGCGACGGTAAAGCACGGAAAAAAGACGGCTGCCAAAGCTGCGCCTGCGAGGATGGTGGGGGCGGCCGGGCTGATCTCAGCCGCGCAGTACGAACTCGATCGCGGCAACCTCGCGGCTGCCGCGGATTACGCTGCAAAGGCTTCTTCCAAGACTCCGATCCTCGAGGATTACGCACAGTACATCCGCGAACAAGCTGAATCGCGGCTCCAGAACTATGATGAAGTCACCAAATCCGCCAAGCGTGTATTTGACCACGTTCCGGTTTCGCCATTCGTGGGTGCAGCGGCCGCACTTGCAGTGACGGCGGGTCTTGAAAGTCATGATGCCAAGGCCGCGCTCGAACTAGTGAAAAAGTTTTACGATCGCATCCCGCAACCGCAGGCGGACATTCTTCTGGCCCAATCGTTGCAGGCAACCGGCGATTTGCCACAGGCCGCGGAGTACTTTCAACGTGTTTACTATGGATATCCAACGGCTAAAGAAGCAACAGTGGCCGCGAATGCGCTGGTCGCGGTGAAGCAGCAATTGGCTGATGCGTATCCACCTCCACTGCCGAGCGCGATGATTTTGCGGGCTCAGAAGCTGTTCGAGGCGAATAATCCCGCCGCCGCCAAGATTGAGCTGATCGCTGCTGTTCCGCAGTTAGGCGGAGCGACGCGCGATCTGGCGCGCGTCCGATTGGGTGTCGCGGACTACCTTGCGGGACACGATCGTGAGGCATTCGAGTACCTGTCAGCGCTGAAGGTGGACGATCCCGAAGCAGACGCCGAGCGCTTGAGCTACCTGGTTCGATGTGCGCGAAAGTCTGACCGCCACGCGGACGTCAAGGAGTTCTTAAATCAGCTGGAGCAGCAACACGCAGATTCGTTTCGGCGCCTGGATGCGCTGATTTTCGTGGCGGACCAAGCGCGTGTGGATAACGATCCGGGCACTTATCTGCCGCTATACAGAGGATGTGCGGTTACATTCCCGAAAGAAAAGCAGACCGCGTGGTGCCACTGGCAGCTCGCGTTGGACGCCTACCGGCACGACTCGGCGGATGCGTGCGATTTGCTGCGTTCGCAGATTCAGCAATACCCGGACTCGCCCGACGCCAACGATGCCATGTATTTCTTTGGCCGGCTCGCCGAACGTAAGAGCCAGCTTCCCGTGGCGCGTGCCGCTTATGACGAGCTGGACAAACGGTTCCCGAACACATATTACGGAGTGGTTGCCCGTCAGAGACTGGCGGATCCGTCCATGCAGGCGACCACTCCCGATCCCGTTACGTTGAGTTTCCTCGACGGAATCGCCTGGCCCGCACCGGCGCAGTTTCCCAGTTTTACGCCGGGCAAGCTTGCCCAGACACGTCTGGAGCGCGCGCATTTGCTCGAAGTAACAGGGCTGAACGACTTTGCTGAAGGCGAGCTGAAGTTCGGCGCTCGAACCGATGGCGAGCAGCAGAACGTGTATGCTTTCGAACTGGCGAAGATGGCAAGCGATCGAGGCGCTCCAGACCAGGCGATGCGCTACATCAAGAACTTTGCGCCGGGGTATCTCTACATGCCGCTGGATCAGGCGCCGGTACAGTTCTGGCGGTACGCGTTTCCCATCCCGTTCCGTAGCGCCATCGAACAAAACAGCAGGGACGAAAGCCTGGATCCGTTCCTGGTCGCGGCATTGATCCGGCAGGAATCAGAGTTCAATCCAAGGGTTATCTCGTACGCGAACGCATACGGACTGATGCAACTGCTGCCGACGACGGGAAGGCAGCTGGCGCGCCACTTCCGTGTCCGTCGATTTAGCGCCGCCCAGCTATTGACCCCGGACCGCAACATACAATTGGGAACGTACTTTTTCCATAACCTGCTGAACTCGTATGGCGGGCAAATGGAGATTGCTTTGGCCTCCTACAATGCAGGCCCTAGCCGAGCAAACATGTGGCGCTCATGGGGTCCGTTCCGTGAGCCGGCTGAGTTTATCGAGGCGGTTCCATTTCATCAAACTCGCGGCTACATCCAAATCGTCTTGCGCAATACCGACGTGTATAAGCGGCTGTACGCAGGCACCACGCCCGATGTGCCGGCTTACCATCCGAAACCGGCGCCTCGGACGAAGTTGAAGAGACGTTCAATACACCATAAAGTCAGCGCCTCAAATCCCGCCTGATGCAACTTCGCTCAACTCTGTGGCATCATTCGCAGAGGAGCGTTCATGAACAAGAGCATCTTTGTATTACTCGCTGTGTTCGCATTTCAGGCATGCGCACAGGACTCAGCCGGACAGCAGCAGACGTCGGCGAATCCGCTTAGCGCCGGTTCGAAATTCATGTTTACAATCGTCAAGACTAATGTGACGAAGGCCGCTGAAGAGATGCCGGACGGCAACTACTCATTCAAACCGACGCCGGATGTCCGGAGCTTCGGGCAACTTGTGGGACATGTCGCGGATGCGCAGTACAGGTTCTGCGCCGCCGTTTCCGGCGACACTACACCGCCGCCGAACGTCGAAAAAACCAAGACCACCAAGGCGGATCTAGTGCAAGCGCTTAAAGACGCGTTTGCATATTGTGACAAGGCCTATGACGGAATGACCGATGCGCACGCGAGCGATGTCGTGAAGTTCTTCGGCCATGACGCTGCTAAGTTGACAATCCTCGATTTCAACAGCGCGCACACAGACGAACACTACGGCAATATGGTGAGCTATCTGCGATTGAAGGGGTTGGTTCCACCTTCGAGTCAGGGCAGGTCTTAATCGATCGCTGTCTGGCTGAGATCGGGGAGGTCGTCGGTCGGTTGTGAAGCGAGCAAGATGGCCGCGACCGACTCAAGACCTTCCTGATCGTCCTCATCGAATCGGTTCAGGGAGGCACTGTCGATATCGAGCACACCGATCAGTTTGCCCCAATTCAGGAGCGGCACAACAATTTCGGAGGCCGACGCCGGGTCACACGCAATGTGGCCAGGGAATTCACTGACATTGGGCACGATAACGGTTTCTTCGCTTTCGGCAGCAGACCCGCATACGCCACGGCCGACGGGAATGCGTGAGCACGCCGGTTTGCCTTGAAAAGGCCCCACGACCAGATCTTCGCCCTGACGCAAGTAACAACCAACCCAACTTACATCTTGAAGTGAGTGGAACAGCAGCGCCGCGGTGTTGGCGGCATTGGCGATGAAGTCACGTTCGCCGCCTATAAGCTGTTGAAGCTGTTCGCAGATCTGCCGGTAGAGATCGGTTTTGGACGCCTGATTGCTAAAAGGTGTAACTGAATTCATTCCTTGCCGTTACTTTATATTTAACAGACGGCGCGCGCCTGACATTTCGCTAGTGTAGTGGCGCGAACCGGTTGAATTCTCTCACCCGGTCAATAAGGGTTCGACCGGTTCCTGTGCCATGTGAAAGCATTCCTTCGCCAAGCGCTTCAGGAGAAGCGATTGTTGCCAGCGGTCCGATTCCTCTCGTCGAACGCCTTCCGGAGCCATGAACGTGCGCGCGTAGTAAATCCCGGGGGCGAGCAGTTCGGGTGTGAAGATGAACGCACCGCCGTGAGCGCCGGTCAGAAAGTAGCGAAAGCACGAAGTCCAAAGCGTCTTAAAGTGCTGGACGTAGAGGGGCGTTTCGACCCCATCCTCGACGGCGACCTGAATGCATCCGGGGCTTGCGATCCTTCCGTGAATGAAGCGGACTCGCTCGAGCACCGGCTGTATAAATGCCAGCTTGCGCTCAAATCCGCCATAGACCATCTCCTGCCCCGCATACCAATGCGAAAAGTCGCCATTGAAACGGATCTCGGGAAATCGATTCACAAGCTGGACCGTCCGCCACATGTCCTGACAGATCGTGGCGCGGTGCGTCTCGATGTAGAGCGGTATCCTGTGACGCAGCGAAGCCTCGAGAATGCTCTCAATCAGGCGATGGGCCTCCGCGTCGGATTCAAGGCCCCAGCCGACATGAAGCGTCACGCATTCGCTGCCGTCGTGGACGGCCGACGCCGCGACTTGCTCCGATTCAACGGGAGAGTTAATGCGAGCGCTCGCGACCAGACCGAGCCTCAAGCTGCGGCAGATGGCAAGCTGTTTCGGCGAGGGCCGCTCTGCAAACTGGACCCCCTCGAAACCGGCGGCTCGAACCGCCTGCATGCGTTCTTCGAAGCCGCCATGCGGACCGCTGGACGTTTCGGGCAGCGAATCGAGCGCCATCAGATTCATGTAACAGCGCAGCGAAGCTTCGGCGGCCATTGACTATGCGGACTTATTGGCGAGTGAACGGGCGCTCTGATCCTTCTCCTGTTCGAGCCATGCCACGTTCGCCGTCGAGTCGCTGAAGCGTTTCAGACCGGCTTCGCGAATGGCTGAATCGGGAACTTTCTGCAGCGGAGTGTAACGCGGATGATGCGCTTCTTTATAAGGATCGTTCCGCGCCGCGTTGTAACAGCAGATCATCGCCCAACGTGGTTTATCCGAGCGGTTCTGATCGGATCGGTGCAGAAGATTTGCATGGAAGAAGAGCACGTCGCCAGGATCCATCTCGACGTATACGAGCGGTAAGACCTTCTCGGCTTCATGTACGCGTTCGAGATCGGCGCCGGCCTGATCTCCGGTGAGGATGTGATCAATGCGGCCCATGTGGTGCGAGCCGCTGAGCACCTGCATACAGCCGTTTTCTTTCGTCGCCGGGTCGACAGCGATGAATGCGCTCGTCAGATCGGGAAATAGCACCCCGTTCTGGTACCAATAGCCGTAATCCTGATGCCAGGCCCACGCTCCGCCAACTTTGGCATCTTTCATGATCATCTTCGAGTGGTAGTGATACACCTCGCCCGCGAGGATCCTCTCGGCTGAGTTGACGATCGTCTCACAGCGCGCAAACATTCCATAGATGGTGTCGCCGGGGTGATTCCAGAGGGAAAGGCGAACAACGCCGCCTTCTCCGTCTCCTTTTCCGAAGGAATGCTGGTCGAGCTCACGATCTTCTTTCGCGGCTCGCCGGAGGAGATCGATTTCCATCGAATCGAACATTCTCCGGGCCACGTAGAAACCGGTCTTCTCGTATTCCTGCAGTACGTTGCTGTTAATCGGACCAGACGCCATAGGTGACTCCTTTCTCGCCCGATCAGGAACGAATTCCTAACGAGCTCATGAGATTATTCGTTGATTTGTAAGCTTCGCGAACCCAGTCGACGATTTTGTCTGGTTCAGGCGAATACTCGAGTTCGATGCTGACCGTTCCGTTGAAACCGGTATCCCTTAAGGCGCGAAGATAGGGCGGAAAATCAACGACGCCGCGTCCGGGCGGAAGGTCTCCGTGCTTTCTGCCATCGCAATCCGACAGATGCACATGGGCAATGCGGCCCGACAATCTGGCAACTTTGTCCGGCTGATCATCGGCCAGCACGAGATGAGAAACATCGATGTTCGCCTTCACGTTTTCCAGGCTGACATCTTTTAAGAACTGGACCATTTTGTCCACCGTGTTTACAATCGAAAGCTCGAAGGGCTCGATTTCAACCGCGATCTCGAGGCCAAGACCATGCGCGTACTCGCCGAGTTCGCGGACACCCTCGACCCCCCACTTCCACTGATCTCGAGGGGCGATCACTTCGCGGTTCCAGATGTACTCGCCGAGCACGAGCAGCAGATTGCGAGCGTGCAGGTGATACCCAAGATCGAGGTATCGCTTAGCGCGATGGACATGGAACTGCCGGACAGGCGTGTTGAAATCCGCAATGCCCAAAGCGCAACAGACAACCGACACAACCGGCAGCGCACAGGAGACGGTAGTCTCGCGAATCGTTCTCAGCTCCTGGGGTGTCGCTTCGAGCGGATCGACGAAAATATCGATGGTATCGAATCCGATCTCTTTCGTTAATTCGATGCCGCGCGCCGTGCCGGTAGACGTCCCAAGCCAGGCGGAGTTAATCAACCCGAGCTTCATCTGAAGATTGTCCCGGATAGTGAATCCGGCAGACGGAGTGATGGTATCAGATGCATCCCGACGCATCCGCTTTGATACAAATTGCAAAGGTCTACTCTCTTGGCTGTCGATCTCGATCTCGATTATTTACCGCCAATGCCCGCACGCCATGATTTCGGAATAGGAGCAGTCGGCGCGGGATTCATTATGCGAGATGTGCAGATCCCGGCTTATGCACGCGCCGGGTTTCGCGTGATCGGCATCACATCGAGGACGGAGGAGAGTGCAAGCAGGGCGGCTGCCCTGCGCCAAATTCCGAAGACGTATAGGAGCCTGGGCGAGATGCTCGAAGACCCAGAGGTTCAGATTCTGGATCTTGCAGTCCCGCCGGATGCACAACTGGAGATTGTGCGCGAGGCCGTTGAAAAAGGCAGATATGTCAAAGGAATTCTGGCGCAGAAGCCGCTGGCCGGGAATTACCCGGATGCGTGCGCGACAGTGGCTTTGTGCAAGCAAGCAGGCCTTCCCTTAGCCGTCAATCAGAACATGCGCTACGACCACTCGATCCGTGCCTTAAAGACGGTTCTACAACGGGGTTATCTCGGCGAACCGGTGCTTGGAACGATTGAAATGAGGGCAGTCCCGCACTGGCAATCGTGGCTGCGCAATTACCGGCGGCTGACCCTGCTCAATATGAGCGTTCATCACATCGATTGCTTTCGGTTTCTTTTTGGAGACCCCGAAGCGGTCTACGTGAGCGCGCGCAAAGATCCGAGGACGGACTTTCCACATGAGGATGGCATCTGCCTTTACATTCTGGAGTACGGCAGCGGGCTGCGAGCAAGTGCGTGGGATGATGTGTGGACGGGCCCGCAGAACGAGCGCGACAACTTGAATCCCTACATTAAGTGGCGCGTCGAAGGAACGCGCGGCGTTGCAGAAGGGACGATCGGCTGGCCGAATTATCCGAACCACACGCCGAGTACGATGACGTTCACGACGCTCGAGGAGCCTGGGGTATGGTTTACACCTCGTTGGAAAGAGGCATGGTTTCCCGATGCATTCGCCGGGCCGATGGCGGATTTCAT
>JAFARV010000239.1 GCA_019245255.1 Acidobacteriaceae bacterium
CACCTTTGAGCGTTATCAGCAGAATGACTTCACACTGGGACCTCTGGGCGCGAACGGCGGAGCGCAGACAGTTCCGACCACGGCTTTCCTGAACGGTGACTTCAGCGGGTTGCTCAACACTTCGACAGTGCTGGGGACCGACGTCCACGGGAATCCGATTTACGCAGGTGCGATCTTTAATCCTAAAGACCCCGGCGCCGTTTTCCCGGGCAACGTAATTCCCTCGAGCATGTTCAGTTCGGTATCGCAGAAGATTCTGGCGATTTATCAGAAAGACTATGCTCCACAGGGCTCTTCGATTCTGGGCAATGACCGTTTTCCGCTGCAGGGAACGCCCACTCAGAATCCAGATCAGGCGGTCGTCAAAATCGACGAAAATCTCACCGATAAAAATCATCTCTCCGGTTCGTGGGTCTATAACTACCGCCCCAGAACGCTTGTCGATGCCGGGGGAGTCTGGCAGCTAGGCAGCACCACGGGCGGGCCGCTCTCAAATGCGCGCCATCAGCAAGTGACCGGTAACGAGTTCCGTGCCAGCGACTCCTACACCCTCACTGCCAATCTCTTGAACGTCTTCAATGCCACTTACAACCGCTATTGGAACGGGTCCATTCCGGCGGAGTCAGGAACCAATTGGCCTGAACAATTGGGATTTGGCAACACCGGAGCAAGCAACTTCCCATCCATCAGTTTTGGCCAACCTGTAAATGGATTTGGAGAGACGTTCATCGGCAACACCTGGCAGGGTAATTCCATCGGCAGCACATTCATCTACGAGGACACGCTGTCCTGGACCAAGGGTAAACACGTGTTCACGTTTGGCGGCGGTTTCCGCGCTATGCAACTAACCAGCCACGGCGGTTCAGGCGCTTTGAATCTTAATTTCTCGAACAACACTACGGGCGCGGTTAATCAACCCTATGCAAATCAGGTCGGATATGGATTCGCAAGTTTCTTACTCGGCGATGTCCAGTCGGCGGGTGAGACCACGCCATTTGATCTATACGGCCGTAGAAAGGCGATGGATGTCTTCGCCCAGGATAGCTGGAAAATAACGCCCACCCTGACCATGAACATCGGCCTGCGCTGGGATGCGACCTTCCGCTTCCATGAGAAATATGGACATTGGGCTAACTTCGACCTCAATGCAATTGACCCGAATTTGGGTATTCCCGGCGCCATTGAGTACTTGAATAACGGAAGCGGGAGCTTTGAAAAGAATGAGGACTGGCACAACTTCGGTCCCACCATCGCCCTCGCCTGGAATCCCTGGAAGAGGGTCGTTTTCCGCGGTGCATTCAATATCGCCTATGTCCCGATCGGAATCAACTACTACAACGGCGTGCCCTACGCTTTCGACCCCGGCTATCGAGGAACCAACTCGACATCCGCGCCCTTCAACTGGGATGCTGGATATCCAGGTGTTTTCACGCCTGGCACAAAAAGTTCGACACCTCCGCCCAATCAATTTCCGGTTGTGACCGTTGACCCGAACGCCCTGCTCGCAGGCTACACCGATAATTGGAACGTCGGTGTGCAGTACGAACTTACAAACAATATGAGCATTGAGGCGTCGTATATCGGCAACCGCGGACACCATCTGCAAGACTCCGGCTTGTACAACGACCAGCCAAGCGCCCAGCAATTCTTCGGAGTTGTCAATTCGGGCAATGGCTTCAATTATGTCTGTAGTCCGTCTGATGCCGCCGCCAACGGCGTGCCTTATCCGTATGCCGGGTTTTGCGCACCGGCTCTGGCGGCAATAGCTCCTTATCCACAAATCGCAGCCGCCGAAGCTACCACCTGGTTTTATCCCGACCTGTATTACGTCGGCTTACCGCTGGGCCAGTCGTATTACGATTCCATGGTCCTCCAACTCGTCAGACGCGCCAGTTCGGGACTGACCATGACTCTGAACTACACGCTCGCCAAAGCAGAAGGCGACACAGTTAGTAACTTCGGCGAGGGCTACGACACGGCTGGAATCCAGAATTTCGCCAACATTACTGAAGCTGCCCACACGCTTACACCTTACGATCAAAAACATACAGTGAAGGGAGCTATCACTTATGAGTTACCGTTCGGCCACGGCCGCCAGTTTTTGACCAATCGCAGCAAGCTGGTGAACGGTTTGGTGAGCGGATGGCGCTTAACCGGGATCGTGCTCTACGCTTCAGGAACTCCGCTAGGTTTCAGTTCGACTAACTACTATTATTACCCGTTATGGGCAACCACTTACGTCAACTTAAATCTACAAAACTACTTTCCGAGTTTCGATAAGCGTCACTTCCAGGAACCTACTGCGTCCAATCCCACACCCGCGGCGGATTTATACTTCCCCACAACCGTGGCAGCCAATCCGACATACGGGCAGCTGGGAACCGGACCGGCGCGGGTTGATGCGCTACGCGGGTTCGGTCAGATCAACGAAAACGCCAGCCTCATGAAGAACACATATTTCGGCGCAGAAGGGCGCTACCGTCTGCAATTCCGGGTCGAGTTCTATAACATCTTCAATCGTCACACGTTCAACAACCCGGACACGAATCTGATCAGCCGTACATTCGGCTATGTCACCAGCGTAAATTCGTCTCCGCGGCAGGGTCAGTTCGGCGTTCGCTTCGAGTTCTGATGAAACGCAGCCGGTTGCCGCGGCCGCAATGCGCGATTGTTTTCGGATTCGCGGCGCTTGCCTTCTATTCTTCTCCCGCCGGTGCCGGAACGATCCAGGCGTGGTACGTGGACTGCGGCTCTGGCAATGACCAGGCGGACGGGCGCACACCTTCGAGCGCGTGGAAATCCACGCAGAAGGTCTCGAGCCAACGTTTTGAGCCGGGCAACGTGATCTATTTCCGGCGCGGGTCCGTCTGCAGCGGCATGCTGTCTCCTCATGGATCCGGCTCTGCGCAGGCCCCCATCCGTCTCGATGCCTGGGGTACCGGTCCATTGCCGCGCATTCAGGCCAGCGCAGGGCAAGAGGCCGCGCTCGAACTTTCTGACCAGGAATACTGGACGATCCAACACTTCGATTTATCCGGCGGTGATCCGTATGGCATATACATCACCGGCAGCAAGCGAGTGCTTCACGGAATCCAGCTCAAAGACGTCCTCGTCCATGACGTCACAGGGCAGCCGAAGGACAAGGAAACCGGTCTTGTCGTCATAGCAGCAACTACCCAGGAGTCGCATTTCGATAATGTGCTGATTGACGGCGTTACCGCCTATCGCACCACGCAATGGGCCGGGATCATGGTCGCTGGCGTCAAGCACGGATTTCCACCGGAAACGTCGCGCAACACCAACGTCATCATCCGGAATTCCATTGCTCACGACGTCGCTGGTGACGGGATCGTGCTCTTTCAGGTCAACCACGGCCTCATTGAAAACAGCGCGGCGTGGCGTACGGGCATGCAGCAGACGCAGACGATTGGAACGCCGAACGCAATCTGGACGTGGATGTGCCGCGACTGCATCGTGCGTCACAACGAAGCGTTTCTTACCGACAGTCCGGGCGTTGATGGAGGCGCGTTCGACATCGATTACGGCAACGACGCCAACATCGTTGAAGAGAACTACGGTCACGACACGCAGGGATACTGCGTCGCTGTTTTCGGAGCCGGATGGACAACCTCGAATAGCATCGTCCGGAACAACACTTGCATCTCGAACGGGCTCAGCCCGCGGGGCGCGAACTATCAGGGTGCTGTTTTCCTCTTGACTTGGAACAACGGAGGCATCAAAGACCTCGAAATATCTGGCAATCGCATCATTTGGAATCCGCCGCTCGCGGCCGCCGCAATCGTGAACATCGCCGCCCTCACCGGACCCGCGACCTTCCGGAAGAATAGCGTCGAATCGTCCTCGCCGGTTCTAGTTCGCAGTAACACTGCACTGCAATTCGACGAAAATTCGTACTCCTATTGCGGTGCCGGAACAACCCGCTGGGATTATGGCGGCAAGCTTTTCACCGGTTTCGACGAGTACCAGCGCAATGCCGGCCAGGATGTTCACAGCCGTAAGCGCGATTGCGAACCGGACGCCGTCCATTCGTCGCGGTCCATGACTTCATACCGGCCCGCGCCTTGCCCGAACACGCATGCCTGGTGTCTTCTGGGCTTTGTTTCGAGCGAGGATGAAGCCGCCAAGTCGCGTGGCGAGGTTGCATTGCTCGCGAGTGCGCACCAGCAGTTCCCCAACGTTCAACTCAGGCTCGTTATTCCAGAGCACGGCCCATCGCGCGACGCAGCTGCCAATCTGCCGTATGACTGGGCACTCCCCGATGTCCCGCTATCTTTCGACGAAGGACCGCTCCGCCGTGCGTTGTCCATCTCGCGCCTGCCTTCGCTTGTTCTTGTCGATCCCTCCGGAGGAGTTGCATGGCGGCACGATGGCTTGACCCCGCCGGCCGAACTCGGCCTCGCACTGCGCTCACTCGTCGGCAACCCCCGTTACGCTGAAATGTCCGCCGAAATGGCTTCCGATCAATGAAAATCGTAGCTGCATACACTGCCGTCGCGCTCGGCGCCCTCGGA
>JAFARV010000335.1 GCA_019245255.1 Acidobacteriaceae bacterium
GCTCTTGCCAAATGAACTGCTGGAAGGCATCGCAGCGGTAGACACCGTCAGCGCATAGGCGGAAGGATTCGATCACCCCAGCGTCACCAATTCTTCTGCTGGATCCTGAACCTGCGCGACCATGATCCTCTTCTTGAAATCCTCAAGCATCGCCTCGTTCAGACGCACGTAGGTCGGCTTGCGAATCAAGTTTGGAGTGTTGTCTATTTTTTCCTGTAGTTTGAGAAGCGCGTAGAACAGGTTCTCGGGCCGGGGCGGGCACCCTGTGACGTAGACGTCCACGGGCACGATCTTATCGACGCCCTGCAAGACGGAATAGGTATTGAACGGGCCGCCGACGCTCGAGCACGCTCCCATGGAGATGACCCACTTCGGCTCCGGCATCTGATCGTAGATGCGCTTCAAAACCGGAGCCATTTTCAGTGTGACCGTGCCCGCGACAATCATCAGGTCGGACTGGCGCGGGCTGGGACGGAAGACTTCGGCTCCGAAGCGGGCGATATCGAAGCGGGATGTTGTCGACGCAATCATCTCGATGGCGCAGCACGCAAGCCCGAAAGTAAGGGGCCAGAGTGAGGATTTACGTGCCCAATTGAAGACGTAGTCGACGGAGGTCGTTAGAAAGTTGCGTTCGAATCGGTTCTGCAGCAGTGACATCGGCCCGGCGGCAAGCAATCTGCCGGAAGATCAAGCAATCTGCCGAAAGATTATGAGACCAGTGTAACGCCCGAGTCGCTTGCAACCGCCTGCCGTTCGAGGTCGTCGCGGTACCAGGCGAGAGTTCGGCGAAGGCCCTCTTCGAAACTAAACCGGGGAGCGTGCCCGAGATCGCGAACCGCCGCGGTAACGTCGGCCTGAGAATGCCGAACGTCGCCGGCGCGTGGCGTCCCGTAATTGGCAGGAATGCTGACGCCCTCCATCTTCTGGAGCAGATCCCATGTCTGGTTGAGGGTGTAGCGGTTTCCATTGCCGGCGTTGTATACCTTGCCGGAGACGCCATCCGCTTCGGAGGCCTTCAGAATCAGTTCCGTGACGTCTTCGACGTAGGTAAAGTCGCGTGACTGCTCGCCGTCTCCGAAGATCGTCGGGCTGCGGTGTTCGATCAGGCAGGTCAGGAAAATCGAAAGGACACCGGAATACATGCTGGTGGGGTCTTGCCTGGGCCCGAACACGTTGAAGAACCGGAGGGCCACCGTTTCCAAACCGAAGCATTTTGCGAATACGCTGCAATAGTATTCACCGAGCACCTTCTGAGCCGCGTACGGAGACAGCGGATTCGGAGACATCGACTCGGTCTTTGGCAGGACTTCGGTATCTCCGTAAGCGGAGGATGAAGCCGCGAACACGACCCGACCGGCACCACCTTCAGCGGCAGCGCGGAGGACATTGAACGTCCCGTTGATGTTTACCTCGTGGCTGGGGACCGGCTGCAGGATCGACTTTGGCACGGATGGCAGTGCGCCAAGGTGGAAGACTCGCCGGGCGCCGGCAATCACGGGCGCGATACGGTCATAGTCCCGGATGTCCAGCTCATGAAATGTAATCTGGTCTTGCACCTCGTCCAGATTGCGACGGTACCCGGTGGCAAGGTTGTCAATCACTTCCACGCGATAACCGCGCGCAAGCAGGGTTCGAACAAGCGCGGACCCGATAAAACCGGCTCCGCCGGTGACAATGTAGCGATCCATAATTCTTAAACACTAGTGAGCGAGGGCGCGGCACTGCGAAGTCTGGCCAGCGCGCCTGCTGCGATCTCGTGCGGATTTCGGGAGAAATCGAAGGCCTCGACCGATACCCAGCCGGAGTAGTTAAGCTCCGAAAGAGTGCCCAGCAGCGACTCGAAATCGTAGGCGCCTTTTCCAGGCTCCTTTCCATCCGCCTCGTTTACATGGATGTGGCGAATGTGGGTGATATATCTCCGAACCAGGTCCGAATGGGTATCGGTCTCGTCGGCTGCGTTGTGCACATCGAACATGGTCTGAACGGCCGGGCTGCCGATCTGTCGCACCACAGCAACCGCATCCGCGAGTGTATTCACAACGTCCGTGTCCCGGGCCGGGATGGCTTCGAGAAGCAGGGTTACGGAGTTAGCTTCAGCGTGTCCGGCGGCATGCGCAAGCTCATGGGTAAGGCTATCGAGCGCCTGCCGCGGGTTCATGCCCCTGGTAGTGGACCGCTGCTTCGGCGATCCGAATACGATGACGCCGTTCTCTGCCGGTTTGCGGCCAGCGAGATCCGCGCAGAGGTCAATTGCCCGGTGAACATACTCCCAACTGCGCTTATGCGTACTCTCGTCGGCGACGGTGATGTGGAGACCAGGGGGAGACACGAGAAGCCAGTGCAGGCCGACAAACTCCAGACCGGCATCACTAATCTGGGTGCCAAGTTCGCGCCGCTGTTCGGGAGATAGACGCGTGGCGTCCTCCGCCAGGGTGTTCGGGGCCAATTCCAGTCCGGAATAGCCTATTTCGTGCGCCTGCGCGCACACTTCCGAGAAAGGGGTCTGCTGGAAGATCTCATTGCAGATCGCAAATCGGAATGGCGCGGACACTTCACCAGTTTATCGGTTCAGGAAGGCCGCAAATGCCCTCGGGTCGGCCGGGGAGTGCGGGGCTATTCAGGAACCCGTGCAAGACGGCCGCGGTGTCAAGCGCGCCCCGCGAAAAGCAGCGGATTCCTTCCGTTGTCTCGGGGCACGCATCCGCGCCCTTTGCGCTTTTAATTCTGCCTGCGGTCGATATCGCTGAGCTCAATCGCGATCGTCCGGTCCGATGAGCGCAGTTCGAATAACTGGCACGTCAAGGCGAACAGGATCAGCAGGATGCCCGTGAGAAACAGGGGGAGTGTGGCGGCGGCCAGCATCTCACGCCAAAGAGTCGCACTGATAATCACTGCGTCTACAATGAACGCGGCCACAGCTGCGTATAGCGCACGTACGGCCCAGGACATCAGGTGCATGCGATGCTGGAACGCTACGAGTTCGCGAACGATTGTCACTCTGCGCTCACGCGCGCAGGCTGGATCACGATACTCGTGTGCGAGTGCGCGCAGCCGATCCGAGATGGAAATGTAGCGAGAGTTAATTCCAGAGATGAGAATCGCGGTTGCCGAAACTAGAACAACAGGAGTAACAGCCGCCGTGAGTACCTGAACAGCATCGTTGCCGGGCATCTTTCACATGCTAGGCGATGAGCGCGAGAGTATCTTGGCGCGTGCCCCCTCGAAGGGGCTCTTTGGGCGGAGCTATACAACGCCGGCGCACTGCAGCCGATCTTCGGCAAGCCACCACTCAGCTAATTCGCACGCACCTCGAAAAGCGCTGGTCAGAGATTCCAATTCGGAACTCGAAATCTCCGGTGACTCGGCGGCGCAAGCCCTTTCGATGTACCCGAGGTGCTCCTGGAAGTCAGGTGCGATCAGTCGCGATGCTCCCCCGCGCAACCAGTGAGCGGCCGACTTTGCTTCTTTCCAATCGGCATCCTGTATCGAGGCCGTCAACTTATCGAAGACCGGTGGGGCTGTTTCTACAAAGATCTGCAGCAAGCCGCGAATTAATTCGGGTGAATAGCCTTTGAATCGGTCGAGGACGTCGTCGGACGGGGCGACTCCGGACAAGGGCTCTTTAACAGCGGGTACCGGGGCAGCCTTCATCCACGAAAAGCATTTCTCGACCAGTTCGGTGTCATGGAATGGCTTTGCGATGAAGTCGTCCATGCCGGCCTCTTCGGCCCGGACCCGGTCTTCCTTGAACGCACTTGCGGTCAAAGCGATTATCGGTACCGACGCGCTGGGACCAGCGAGATGGCGAATGCGGCGGGTCGCTTCGTAACCATCCATGACCGGCATCCGGCAATCCATGAGGACGACATCAAATCGGAACCGTTGCACCGCGGAGAGGGCCTCGACCCCATCCCCGGCCTCATGAACGCGAACGCCGAATTTCTCGAGCGTCAGGCGAGCAACCATGCGATTGGCCGGATTGTCCTCTGCAACAAGGACATGAAGATGCGGCCTGGCGGAGTGTGAGAGAGCAGCTAAGGAGGCGGTCTGCACAGACGGTTGTGCGTGGACTGCCGCATCGGCGGACGCGAGACCCGCCTTGATGGTGAAGTGGAACTTGCTTCCCTGGTTGATTTCGCTTTCGGCCCAGATGGACCCACCAAGCAGGCGTACGAGTCTGCTGCAGATTGCCAGCCCGAGTCCGGTTCCTCCGTATTTTCGGGTGGTGGAGCTGTCCGCCTGCGAGAACGCTTCAAAGATGGATGTCAGCTTGTCGCTTGGGATTCCGACGCCGGTATCACTTACGGTGAACTGCAGGAGAACTTCCGATGCGCTCAGAGTTTCGCACCCGACACGAACGCTGACTTCACCTTCCTCCGTGAACTTGAGGGCATTGCCCACCAGGTTAAGGATCACCTGACGGAGACGCAGAGGGTCGGAGTGGATGGCAGAAGGTACGCCAGGATCAACGGAGAGCTCCAGGCGGATTCCTTTCTGGTCAGCGCGCGGCGCGAGCGGCTTGAGCGTTGCTTCGAGAGTGTCGCGCAGCACAAAGTCGATCGGATCGAGGTCCAGCTTGCCCGCTTCGACTTTAGAAAAATCCAAGATGTCATCGATCACTTTGAGCAGTGACGTGGCGGAGTCGCGGGCGACTTCGAGATGTTCGCGTTGCTCGGTCGCGAGGTCACTTGCAAGAGTGAGTTGCGTCATTCCGAGTATGGCGTTCATGGGTGTCCGGATCTCGTGGCTCATGTTCGCGAGAAACTCGCTCTTCACCCGATTGGCTGTCTCTGCGGCTTCTTTCGCCTTCCGCGACTCGAGCTCGGCGCGCTGGCGTTCTGCGATTTCCTTGCTGAGCTCAGCCGTTCGCCGTTGAACGCGCTGCTCGAGAATGCGTTCGCGCGTGCGCAGGTTGTGAATTCGAGATAGATGCGTGGCCAGCGCCGCGGCAACAGCAGCGAAGGCGCACAAGATATAGAACCAGAAAGTCTGATAAAAGTGAGGTTCCAACGTCAATGCAACAGAAGTGATGGCTGAACTCCACGTTCCATCGCCATTGCTGGCGGTCACCTTGAATCGATATCGCCCCGGCGGGATGTTCGTGTAGTAAGCTGCGCGCCGGGTTCCGGCGTGGACCCAACCCTTATCGAAACCCTGCAGTTGGTACTCAAAATTGATGCGTTGAGCAGCACTGAGATTGGGGGCTGAAA
>JAFARV010000347.1 GCA_019245255.1 Acidobacteriaceae bacterium
TACCTGAAGAGTTTGGTTGTGAGAGAGGCGACTCTTACCTGTTAGCGGCTACTGGGCGGATTCCGTCGTAGGTGAATGTTCGGTATTTCATATCGCCTTGCCGGCGGATGCGGTGAAGCCGTGACCGCCACGGCTGACTACTCGAGCCGAACGCTGCCGAGGTCGTACCATCCGTCATCCTGCCGCCCCCCGATGGCCAGCCGGATTGCCGGCTCCAGTGTACGCGCGTCCAGGAGGGCTATGCGAAACCGATACTCGCCGGCAGGCAGTGTGTAGGGAACTGCGACGGTGTCATCGAATACTGCATCGCCAGGCAGCCATTTGCGCACTTCGGCGGGCGTTCGAATGACCGCACTTGCACCATCAGGGCCTCGCAACTGGATGGCGAGGATGTAATCCGCATACACAGGCGCGATTCCGGCGTTCAGCCACCACATATTCACGGGCATCATCGTTCCTCGCCGCGCCACCTCCGGATACTCGAGCCGGCGCAGCATGAAGCGGTATCCGAGCTTCTTCCGAAATTCGTCGAATTGGTTCTCCCACTCCGCCGGGATAGCAGTCGATTTGATGTTTATGGTGGACGCATGCCAGCGCACCGCCTGAGCAATGTCGTATTCGACCTGGGCAGCGGTATAGTGATCCTCTTCCTTCCAGCCCGCGGGCGTACCGCATGTCTCGAGCGACACAGGACTGCGTTGCCACACGTCCTGCACCCCTGCCTTTACCACTTGCTGCGGATAGAAATCGAGCATCTCGGAGAATCGTTTTCCTGGCCGGCCCAAGTCGCCCCAGCAGTCCAGCCGCCAGCCCGCTCCGCGTTGCGTGCCGTAGCGGAGTGCCTCGAGCGCATCAAAGTTCATGAGGAGCGGCGTACGATGAAACGCATCAAAGTATTGGTCAATGAGCTGTCGCTGTATCGGCCAACTCGGTAAGTACGGTCCCCAGCCCTCGCCCCAATAACCAACGGTTGAGATATCCACACTGTCCAGAAAGGGATGTCCGTCGTACCGGGCGCCGGCCGCCGCAACCATCTCGCCCCAATATTTCGTATATAGAGGATCGTCCGCATCCGGTTGCCAGATCTTTCCATCCTTATCAGTTGGTTTGTTAATTCGTCGCGCACCCGATTGCCGATACCATTCGGGCAAGGCATGAGCCTGATCGTACGGCATCATCCGGATCATCAGTTTTTGATGATGTGCACGAGCCTGCTCTAGCGCGAGGTCGATAATACTCCATCGATACTCACCCGCCGCTGGTTGAAGCTGGGACCAGAACCAGCGGAGATATGCAACCGAAGCGTCAGGGAAATCAGGCTTGATGCCCGTCGGGTTCAATGGCGTTTCGGGGCCTACTTCAGACCAGCGCGTGCCGGTATTGAGCGCATCTCCATTGAAGCGCTGAAAGGTCTGGATTCCCATGCCGGGATTGATCAGGACGTCGTGAATTTCAGCTGGGCGGACAACTACATTTTGCGATTGCGCGAAGGTCACACTCAGGCCAGCGCTCAAGAGAACGGCGGCAGTCGTTGCAAGCCCTTTCACTCTGCTCGATGAAATTTTCGTTTCGAGTATAGTACGATGCATAACACGAAGATGCAAACGCTTCCAAGGTTTGCATCGCGGGGGTTTTAAACGAGTCGTTCTTTGAAAGGGGTCACTCCAATGCTTCGTGCAGAACAGCACATGCCAGGTGAGCAGTGCGGTCCTCGCCGCCTGTCTCTGGCACTCATTCTCGCCTTCGTGGCCGCAACGGCAGTCCTGAGCGATGCCGCTTTCGGTCAGCAGACTTCAGCCTCCATCAGTGGAACCGCATCGGATCCGAGCGGCGCCCCTATTGCCGGCGCAACCATCGATTTGAAAAACGAGAGCAGCGGTGACTTGCGACACGCAGCTACTAACAATGTGGGCTACTTTTCCTTTGTCTCCGTTCCACCGGGAACCTATTCCGTGACGGTGACTGCAACCGGGTTTACGCCGTGGCAAGCAAAGGGCATTACCCTAACCCAGGGCGATTCGCGCAGCATTCCGAACATCAGCCTGCAAGTAGGAAATGTAAGACAACAGGTTGAGGTGGTAGCCGAAACGGAGAATGTTGCTCCCGTCGATACGGGAGCCGTCGGCAATACTCTGAACGAAACGATGATCCAGAACTTCACCATTACGGGACGCAATGCCGGTGAATTCATCAAAATCCTGCCAGGCATGGCGGCGAACGGCGGCCTCAACAATAACTCGTCATTCAACACGGCGGATCACTTGACAGGCAGCAACCAGGGTCCGGCGGGTGCGTATTCAGCGAATGGGACTCTGCCGAACGGAGGCATGGCCTACATGCTCGACGGCGCCAATCTGTTGGACTCAAACATGGGGACGCAGATTGCGAACATCAACCCTGAGATGGTTTCCGAAGTAAAGATGTTGACGTCTTCCTACGGCGCCGAATTCGCTCTGGGGCCAACGGTTTTCCAGGCGATCACCAAGGGCGGCGGCAGCAGTTTCCACGGTGAAGGATACTTCTTCGCGCGAAATTCTGTATTCAACGCCGACGATGCGTACAACAAGAGCCAGGGGGTGAAGATCGCCGACTCGCGATATTACTACCCGGGAGGAAACGTTGGTGGACCGGTAATCCTTCCGTTTACGAGATTCAACCGCAACCACGACAAGCTGTTCTTCTGGTTCGGATACGAATACATGGACCAGCACCCGGCAGGCAGCCTTTCCGAGTACTTCGTTCCGACAGCCCAGATGAAACAAGGGAATTTCTCGCCTGGTTATTTGAGTTCTCTTCCGCAAGCTTCCGGTTGGGGTCCAGCTTACGTGCAACCTTGCGCACCGCCAACAGGAAACAACAAGATCGCGGCCGGCTGCCCAACGTTACCCGCTCCAATCGTGAATGGCATGATTCCTGCGGCCGATTTCGATCCTAATGGGCTGGCGTACCTGAAACTGTATCCGAGTCCGAATATCGATCCGGCAACTCACGGCGGCTATAACTATCAGTTCCTGAACCTAAGTCCTCAGAACCGCTGGGAACAGTCTGAAAAAGTGGATTATGACATCAACGATAGTACGAAACTGAGCGTGTCATTCAATTATCAGAAGGAGACCGATTACCATCCGATTGCGACTTGGTGGTCGCCGACCCAGGCCTTGCCCTATCCGTCATCGATGACTGCTAATACTCCCTCACGTGTTCTCAATGTCAACTT
>JAFARV010000474.1 GCA_019245255.1 Acidobacteriaceae bacterium
AGCTATTGCTGCGCTTCGTCCCAGCAGCCAGTGCCGAGATTGGCACAGATGTAAGGCTCGGCTTTGATCTCGGCAACATAGTCCCGAAATTCGTGCGTGCCGAAGCGTTGTCTTCAGTCGTGCCCCAGGCCATTTCGAGTCGCCTCGGGCGTGAATCGCGGGGACCAATCCCATCCATCCAGAGATAATTCGGGGATAAATTTCCTCCCGGCCATCGAAGAATCGAGCCATGCAGATTCTTCACCGCATCGAGCACGTCGCGGCGAAAGCCTTCCGGCTTCGAGAGCGGAGAGCCTCGTCGAAAATGCGCGCTTCGATGCATCGCCCGAGACGCTCCGTGAAGTTGCCGTCGAGCCTTGGATCAATCTCGACAATGATGCGGCCAGGATCGAGCCGGATGCGAGCTGTATCCGACCCGGTTTTGAGCACCTCTCAGCAGGGCGGGTGAGCACACGAGTACGCAAGCAAAATCGCGACGGGATAGAGCTGTGTGATGTTGAGCAGTTTTTCGATCGGACACGACAACTAAGATACGCATACGATCAGCCTGCCTTGTTTGTTGTTCCAGCCAAGCCCCGGTAGATTCAGTCAGTGTCCAACATTGCGGTTTGCATGTAGTATCGGCCGAGCCGGATGGTCTCGTTCCTAAACCCTTCCTGACTACAGCGGATGTGAAGTTTCCGGTGTCCACTTCCCGAGTGGCTGAAAACGTGCCCGAGAGCTGTCAATGAGTGACTCGACCGCTACGTCTCACTCGAAACGCCCGCCTATTTTGTTGCTCTGGATTTCGATGGCGATCGCGTGGTCTCGATCCATGACTTCCTGTTTGCCCGTTATGCCATGGACGGCGTCGACTTGTCCCCACTCAATCCTGCACCGGGTCTCAGTAAAGATAAAGCAACGTCCCAGCAGCAGAGCTGTGTGCTGAGTAGTCGTTAGAATCCAACTGCGCTGTGCGCCCTGGAACTTTGGTCTCGTAACCTTAAGGTAACGCTTATGGGGCGGCGCTCCATGGGGGCGACCGAAAGTTTTTTTCCTCACACTGCTCTCTCGATCTTCCATCCACCCGCAAGAAAAATCCGAGTCCGCTTCACGGGTGAGAAACGGGAGCTCCCGCGCGCCACTACTCTTCCGAGCCATGTCAGGAGAGGCTTGCCCAGTCATGAATTCGAATCACCCCCAGAAATCGCTGCTACACGTCGCCGGCATCATTGCTGCCGTGCTATGCCTGAGCGCGAATCTGCTCGCAGACAACACTGAGATTGCGATCGGCGAGTGCGCTGCGCTCTCGGGTCCGGCCGGCGCTCTTGGTCAGAATGTTCAGACTGGCCTGAAGGCCGCGCTTGATGAGGCAAACGCAAAAGGCACGCTCAACGGCAAGAAACTGAAGCTCGTGTCGGCTGATGACCAGTACGAACCGGACAAAACGGTCGACTGTACCGCCAAACTGATTGAGGAAAACAAGGTAAGCCTACTGGCGGGCTACGTAGGAACGCCCACCACCAAAGTTGCGGTGCCGATAGCGGAAGAGAGCAAAACCCCGTTAATCGGAATTTTCAGCGGAGCGGGAATTTTCCGCCAACCTGTTCAGCGCTATGTCAT
The DNA here is from genome assembly GCA_019245255.1 of Acidobacteriaceae bacterium. GTDB lineage: Bacteria > Acidobacteriota > Terriglobia > Bryobacterales > Bryobacteraceae > Bog-105. Next base: position 1,603 of record JAFARV010000474.1, read on the forward strand.
CAACGTTCGCGCTTCCTACAACGACGAAGCCGAGCAATTGATCAAATACATGGTCGACAAACAAGGTCACAAGAAGGTCGCCGTGTTCTACCAGAACGACTCGTTCGGCGAAGCAGGTTTGGCCGCTGTCACTAAGGCTCTAAAACAACGTAATCTCGATTTGGCTGCGAAGGGGAGTTTCGAGCGCAACACCGTGGCGGTGAAAGCGGGATTGGCTGATATCCTTGGCGGCTCTCCGGACGTCGTAGTTATGGTTGGACCTTACAAGCCGGTCGCCGAGTTTGTACGCCAGGCCGCTGATGCCCACCTGAAAGCCGAGCTGGCTACGATTTCCTTCGTCGGCACCGAAAGCCTGTTGGCCGAACTCGGGGCTGCCGGGGATGGCCTCATTATTAGTCAGGTGGTGCCGTCGCCTACCGACTCCAGCCTGCCGGTCGTCAGTGCCTACAATGAAGCCGTTACCAAAAGCGACCCAGCCGCTAAACACACCTACGCCAGCTTAGAAGGATATGTGACCGGCCGGTTACTCGTCGCCGCATTGCAGAAAGCCGGAACCGATGACAAAGAGAAAGTAGTCGACGCAATCGAAAATATGGCCTCGCTCGATTTGGGCGGGATCGTGCTTTCTTATAACGCCAGCAAGCACCAGGGCTCAGATTCAGTATTTCTCACACGCGCGCAGGGTGGTGTTGCGCAGCCATTCAATCTGAAGTAGGGTCATGAACACTCGACGGCAACTGGCGACAGCACTGGCTGTAAGCACGGGCGCGCTCCTTGTTGTAGCGCTCGTTGCTGTGCTTGTGCTCGCCACGGTTCGCGGCGAAATTCTCCGGATGTCGGAGAAGACATCTCCGCTCCAAGTGAAGTTAGCCCGCTTGCAGAGCAGCTTTGAGCGGGTGAGCGCGGATTTCACCCGGCTGAGTTCGGCCGTCGATGCCACGGAGTTGCAGACCGTCGAGGCTGATACCGGCGCGATTTTGGCGCAGGTCCAACAGATTTCGGCCGAGATCGCCAAGATGGAGACATCTCACGATTCCTCGGTTCTACAGCGGATTGCTGATGTGCACGCGGGTTTAAAGGAGATAGCCGAAGCCAGACTGGCCGCTCGCCGGGCCTTGGCAGATTCTTCCCATAAGCTCGCCGGCGAACTGGATCAGGTTACCGCTGCTACGGGTCAGCTTACGGTCAGCATGGTAGCTCTGCAACAGGCGAGTGAGAAAGCGCTTGAGGCCGCCAAGAAAACGACCGAAGAATCGAACACCAGCATCAAGAGCATTCTGGTGCTGCGCGAGAACTGCGAAAAACTCCGCGGCCTTATTCAGGAGTGCCGGCTGGTTCAAAAGAAGTACCGCCTGAATGTCTTGAAAGATAAAGTCGCAGCAGTTCTGAGTGCGATGTCCAGTCAGCCCGTGGCCGATCATCGACTGACGGCCGAGGTGACGAAGTTTGCCGCCGCGTTTACCCCCGCTTTTGACGGGCAGAATGGATTGTTGGCGCTGCGGGCAGCCGAACTGGACCATCCGCAGGACGTCAAAGCGGGCACAGCGTTCGATGACGCTCTCAAGTCGCTTAATGCGGGCGTCGATGCACTCTCAACGAAGGTGTCTGAGACCATCGATCCGTTGGAGCTTTCGGTTCGCACTGCCAACACTGGCATGAATCAATCCACGGAAATGATGATCCATGTTGGCGGAATCACCAGCGCTACTGCGTCTGTAAACGCGGATGCCCGATCGCTCCAGGCCCTGGCTCTTGAGTTGGTCGGAGCCGAATCGCAAGCCGACGTGGAGCGCGCGGCGGGAGCGATTCGCAAAACCAGCGAGCGTGTGCTGAACTCTCTCGCTCAAATGCGGCGTGAACTCGCGAATCTCAAATTGAGCAAAGATCTCCAGCAGGTCGATATCTGCTCGCGGCTGTTTCAGCAGGTGTTGACCGAAACGACTGGTCCGGAGGGGATGGTGACCCTCGTTCAATCCGGACTGCAAAAGCAACAGCGCGCAGAAACGCTGTTCCAGCAAGCGGCGGCGGCCATCGCCCAGGTGTCCCGTCAAGGATTCGCGCGCACACGCGAGGCAGAGGCCGCCCAGTCTGAGGCAGTGCATCGCATTGAGCGAGTGTCTGGGCTGGCGTTACTTGCCATCCTGATATTAGGCCTTGTCGGGCTTACCATCGCTTGGATCGTTGGTCACCGGGTGCGTAACTCGATCCTCGCGAGCGAAGAGAGAATTCGCTCGGTGGTCAATGGACTGCGCCGCATGGTTCAGCATGTCAGCGCCAATGCTCAATCTCTCCGGACCGCATCACACGACCTCAGCGGTACCAGCGAGCTGGTAACGAACAATCTGCGGTCGATCATAGCCAGTAATGCTCACATGCAGCGCAGCATTGAAACCGTCGAAAAGAGCATTCGCGAGGTGGTCGAAGCCGGTTCTGTTGCCAGCAACAGGACGGAGCGGGCCGCGGAAACTATTGCCGGGCTGCGCGCGTCCAGTACTAAAATCGAGCGCGCAACCGAAAAAATTCGCAGCATTTCGTTTCAGACAAATCTGCTTGCTCTGAACGCTACAATCGAAGCGGCGCAAGCGGGCGAGGCCGGTCTGGGATTTGCAGTAGTGGCAAAAGAAGTTAAAAATCTGGCTTCGACTACTGCCAGCACAACGCAAGAAATCGACTCGTGCACCAAAGAAATGCAGGCCGAGGTGACGCGTGTCATTGCCTCGATCTCCGAAATCCGGAGTTCTATCGGTGAAATCTGCGAACTCCAGCAAGAGGCCGAAAAGGCGGTCAACGAACACGAGGAGCGTGCTCGCAAAATGAGCACGGACGTCGCAGAAACCGCCGCTGCCTGCAACGGCACAGCGAACAAAGCGGGAGTTGTCCAGATGGCAAAGTCCTTACAAGCAATGGCGGAGAATCTCGAAGAGCTTTGCAGGCGCGGTAATGGGGACAAGCTCTCGCCCAATGCCGCTCATCAAGAACGCTAACATTCTCGCCTTCTAGGCTAGGCGCAAAACACAAGCATGCACTGCGCTATGGTTGCCATAATGTCAGGGAGTAATGTCACCTGACGAATCGTCCAAGGCCAAGTACGAACGACTTCAGCAGCGATTCCAGCAGGAAATACTCACTAAGTATCCGAACCCGGAGCGGAGAGGATGTCCGGGCGGCAGTGCGCTTCGGACGTTGGCAGCGAAACCGCTAACGGAGTCCGTCGAACATGATCGCATTTGGGAGCACGTTACGCACTGCTCTGAATGCTACCGGGAGTTCCTGGAATTTCAGTCAGCGACGTGCCGGCAGAGGCGAACTCGGCGAGAGACAGTGCGTTGGGGAATAGCGGTTGCGGTGCTCGCCGACCGGCGCGAAGACGTGCTGAAGCAGGCTGCAAGGAATGCGCCGAAACGGCCGGACTAGACCAACGGTAGTGGCCTGTCGCAAAGAAAACATCACCGCTCTGTGGGGCAGCCGCATCAGGCTGCGGCCGATCGCAAGGTCGGCCTCTTCGGCGTCTGAACGTTAGCTGCGGAATGCTAACGAACTCAATCCGACAGGCTACTAGACCGGTTTCTCTTCGATCTCCGGCTCCCAATCGGCTACTTCGGCCGCAACCGGCTTAATGGTCCCGTTTACGCTGGACTCGACCAGCCGGGAGTCGCACTCGCAGCAATCGCTGCAGCGTTTGCACCGTTCGCACAAGTGATTACGGCATGCATCCTTCGTGCAGAATACGCAGATATCGGTTGATGATTCGCCGCAAATCGAACAGGTAAATGTCGTAACTTCCATCTAATGTTTAGTCGACCTTCTAGTCGGCGAGCTCGGCGCTGTTGTGATCAGACCTCTGCATCGCTGGGCTTCCTCGTCGGCGATTTTGAAATTCTGTTCTAAGGACCCCGCCAAGTCCCGTATGTACTCGCGCAGCCGCTGCCGGGTATCGAAAGCGTGTGCCACCCACTGAGCCAATTTTCCTCCCTCCGCCGGGCTTGCATAACGCTGCGCACCCTCGTTCACACTCCTTACCGTTGTTTCAAGGGCTTCCAGCCTGTAATACAGGTCCAAGTTCTGAGACAAACTCTCAATGTGTTGTGAAAGCATCTTAGCGGCGCTGTCGACATCCCGGAGCTGCTGTTGAGCGGACTGCCATTGGAGGATGTAGGTGCTCGAAGCGCCTTTCTGGTCATACCACTGCTGAGGGTTCAGACCCGCCAGGATTGGCTTCAGTTGCTCCTCGCTATTAATGACGTTGGCAAGGGTCTTCCGTGCATCCCAAGGAGTCTCAACACCAGCCTGCGTCTGCGCCATCGCGGCTGAATCCGCGCGCGGCGGGGCTGTGTTCTGATTCTGCTGTGAATAACAGCACATGGCCCAGGCAAACACACTCATCCAGACCGCAAGGGCAGCGCGCCATATCATTGGCTTCATTGTAGCGGCGTGTGGTGCCAACAGCGCAAAGGGCGCGGATACGCGCCGAGATACATGGAAGCAACTCCGCTGTTAGTT
>JAFARV010000513.1 GCA_019245255.1 Acidobacteriaceae bacterium
GAGCCGCGCGTGAGTTACTCTCACAACAAAAGGCGGATGGCGGATGGGCACAGGTCAAGTCAAGTTCCAGCGATGCTTACGCAACCGGCGAAGCGTTGGTTGCCCTCCGCGCAGCGAATATGATCCGAGAAGACACCCCGGCATTTCGGAAAGGAATCGAATTCCTGCTCTCCACCCAGGCCCGCGATGGCAGCTGGCACGTGAAGAGCCGGGCGCTCCCCATTCAAAAATACTTCGAAACCGGATTCCCCTACGGGAAAGATCAGTTCATTTCCTATGTGGCCACATGTTGGGCAACGCTCGCGCTCCTCGGTGACGATGCCCGGTTTGCGCCGTTGCGATGAGCGTGCGAGGTGGGGATTGCAAGACTTGTTCGCATTAGTAATGGTTGAGAATGCCGCCGCCCAGGACGATGTGATCGAGAGCTGCAGGCGTCACGACGCCGCAGCCCAGCACCGGCTTTTCCTCATGCATAAAGACCGGGTATATGCGCTGGCCATGTATTTATCCAAGAACAGTGCCGATTCAGCCGAGATCGCGCAGGAAACGTTTTTGAAGGTGTTTTCCGATATCGGCCAGTTTCGCGGTGAATCGAAATTCGAAACTTGGCTCTATCGCATTGTCATGAACACCGCGCGTGATCACGCCCGCCGTTCGCGCCGTTTCTTGTTCCTCGATTCAGCATTTTGGCATGACCAGCGGAGACGCGAAATTTTCGCGGCTCCTACCCGCGTACAGTCCGACATCGAGGAAACTGTGCGTTTGGCCATTACCAGTTTGCCTGAGAAATTTCGCGCGCCCGTCGTGCTTCGCTATATCGAGAATCTCAGTTATGAGCAGATCGCCGCTGTGCTGAACTGTCCCCCAGGAACCATAGCTGCACAGCTATGCCGCGCCCATAAGATGCTCGCCTCCAAGCTGGCCAACTTGAGAAGGAGGAGGTGATGGTGGAGATCGCACATATCGCGCCGGAACTGCTGAGCAGGTATGCGGCCGAAGGCCTGCCGGCCGATGCACATCGAGATTTGAAGCATTTGGCCAAGTGTGCTACCTGTGCTGAGCTATATGTCCAGCTCACAATGAAATCGGCATCTCTGAGAGTGGCTGCGCCTGAGGGGCTCTGGTCCGGCATTCAGACGCATCTCCACCAACCATCATCTTCTTCGCCGCGTCTCGGCTTCGCTGGCCCTTGGGGCTTTGTGCTCACGTCCTCATTGGCGCTGATCCTTGTTGCGTTCCTTGCCGTGGAGCGGTGGTCGCTCCGCCGCGCCGTGCCTCGAGTGGACGTGGGCCAATACATCGCTGTGCTCGAGAAAACCTCTGCCGCGCCGAGCGCTGCAAATTTGCGGCAAACATTTTCCGCTTCTGTGGCATACGATCGCGATGCGGCCCTGCGGGAGACCGGAATGCGAGCGCAGGCACAAGGTTACGGGCTCGCCGAACAACGAGTCCTACATGCCGGGAGGGCCAATATCATCCAGCTTGTCTACGGCACGCCTCAGGATGCGGCAGTAGTGATCGTCGCGCCCCGCGCAGCAACACTGAGTCTTGGGAACTACCATCTGGTCGCTGCCGATATCGCCGGTTTGCATTGCAAGCGGGTGCAGTGTCCCCGTCAGGACATTTTCTGGAGCACACTTCGCCAACACCAGTACGTCTTCATTCGGAGGCGAAACTCCGCGACCGACTCCGGCCGCCTATTTGCCGACCTACTGGGCGCGCGGGACCAAACCGCGGGGCAGCCTACTTTGTGGCGGCGGCTGATCGGTTCGAGTGCGCGGAAACCGTAGACGGCGCGCTGTACGAGCTGCCACTTTGATCGGTTTTGGAGCTGCTGCCGGACAATGCGGCCTTCGCTTGCGCGCTCAGCTCAACGGTGTCTTGCGTGCTCGCCGATTGAGACGAGTGCGAAGTTGCAGCGGGCGCTGCCTTCGGCTTTGCTGCCTGAGCGTTTTGGACGGTGGCGACTGCGCCGCTGGAAATAGGGTTAATCATTGTGTTTTGAACTCTTCCTCTCTTATCGGTTCCAAATTCGTAAATCTCGGCTCTATTCCTGTCGCCGCGATAGCTCTTACATGCGCCACAGCGTTCGCCAGATCGCCATACCGAAGCGCAAACTTCGGCAGGCGCTCTAGCCATGCAAGAAATGCGCCAATACTGTCCCGGTCATGCTCGATCCAAAATCCTGAAGCATTCAAACGCGCGATCACATCCGCCGTACTCAGCGTCTTCAGCGAAATATCCGCACCCGCAACCCACTCACTGAACACAATTGCGACCGCCTCGCCTGCACCTGCTTTGTGTCCCTGAGTAGCAGGCACGAACTTCAGTCGTTCGCCCAATCGCGCAATCCCGGTGTAACTTTCTATCTCCGGAATCCAACTCCGCAACACATCCCAGCTGCCGTGCCGGACCGCTATTGCGAACGGCATCGCCGGAATCTGCAGGCTGCCCGCCTCGACACCTATAAAGTCATCGCCGTATAGCGTAAAGCCACTCGCCATCAGAGCAGCGGCGAGCGTACTTTTCCCTGAATAGGAGGAGGCCGGAAACAAAACACAACGTCCGTCGATTCCGCACGCCCCGGCATGCAACAAGGCTAACCATTCTCGTCCGGAGCCGGCCCGGCGTACGAGTTCCTGGAACAGCACCGCACGCGCCTCTCCCACTCCACGCACAAAAGCAACACATTCGTCGCCCACCACGATCGCAAACAGATCATCGGCAGCGGCCCACACCGCAATCGTCACGTCTGGAGTACACGCGCCCACCTGTATCCCGTCGAGTCGCGGTAACACTTCCGCAATCATCTCCGGAGAGTCCGTCAATAGCAGAAACGTTGTACCCTGGATCGAGCAATACGCAATCGCGCTCGCCTCGCCATGCCGTCCCGTCCACCGTGGCGACACGGCACTCTGCGTCGGCCCGAGAAGTCCGGCCCTGGCCCAGACATCCACAGTAGAAGTCACATCTTTCGCTGCTGTTTCGGGAGAAATGCCAAACCTCTCGACCAGAATGTTTGCCGCATATTCATGCGATCCACTCTCCCGATACGCCTGCCAAATCAGGTAAGCCGTCGAATTGATGTAGAACAGGCAAGGCAAATCCGGCCTGACAACCACGCGACCGTCGTCAACCGGGAACTCCCAGGTCTGCGCTGGAACGGCTGGATGAAATGCGGCGGGATGCAATGCAAACGTGCCTGAAGTGAGAGTGGCGCGAATTCGCTCTCATTCTCATCGCCGGTCTGCGTCTGCCACGTACATTCAGCCACCGCTGGAAAGCAGCGCAAAGCCACTTGCCGAAACAGCCTATACTCCGGTATGCGTCTTTTTTGCTGCCTCCCGCTCCTGCTCGTATCAGAAGTCTTCATTGCGGCCGCCGCTCAAACCATTACAGTAAGCCTTCCCACCTCCCGCGCCGAAAAGCCGCTCGATGGACGCCTGCTGCTTCTGCTTTCGAACGATCCCAGCCAGGAATCTCGCATGCAAATCAATGACACGCTCAAGTCCCAAATGATCTTCGGCATCACTGTCGATGGATGGAAGCCGGGCGACTCCATAACCGTCGGCAACGATGCGCAGGGCTATCCGCGAGCAAGCCTCAAGGAGGTGCCCGCGGGAGAATACACCATCCA
>JAFARV010000636.1 GCA_019245255.1 Acidobacteriaceae bacterium
GGCCGCTGGCCCGATCCGAGCACAAGTAAGGTCGATTTGGGCTTCCCTCAGGTGCGTTAGCTGGATCTCCGAAGTTGTCGTTTTCGAGAAGAGATTTCCTGATCCGGTGTACTGCCGCGACGGGCGTCGCATTCGGCCCGGCCACAGATAGGCCGCTCGCCGCAGGAGTTGAGTTTCATCTCCAGCCCCACTATCGTGAGCAGAGTCCGCTCGAATCCGTGCTCCACAAACGGAGTGCCGCATTCGATGACTTCGTTTTGGAAAAAAGCCACGATGAGATCGCTGCCATTCTGAATCGGTGGAGCGAAGGTCTATGCGCAGCCGGCGGGAATCGAACACGCGCCATTGAGGAGTCTCTCGCGGAAGATTTTCTGGGCCCGTCGCTTCAACCTTCATCCACGAAGGTGGTTCGTAAAGGACCCGCGCTCACTGCTTACCGAGTTGTCTATGGCACCCGAACCGCGGCTTCACACGAACCGTTTGTGCGGGAGCTGCGCGCGTATCTGAATGAGCTTCCGCGGATTGTTACGGCCGAGTTCCAGGTCACGAGCATCGAGGAAAGCTCCGAAAGGGGTTTGCTGACAGAAATTCGCTACGAGCTGGTCGGTTCAGGGCCGGATCTTTTTCGCGAGCAGCGGTCGGGCAACTGGCATTTGGAATGGCAGAAAGCTACTTCGGGCGGATATCGCGTGCAGAAGTGGCAAGTGTCGGATGAGATGCACGCCCGCTCGACAGCGCCACTGTTTGAGGATGTAACGGCACACGCATTGGGGCGCAATCCTTCCTATTCGGAACAGTTGCTCCATGGTGTTGACTACTGGCGCACCGTCCTCGACGGTGCTTCACGCATCGATATCTATGGTCACAACGGCGTTTCGGTAGCGGACATTGACGGTGACGGTCTGGATGATCTGTATGTGTGCCAGCCTGCGGGTCTTCCAAATCGCCTCTATCGAAATCGCGGCGACGGAACGTTCGAAGACATCACGGAAGCTTCGGGAGTCGGTGTACTCGAAAACACCGCCTGTGCACTGTTCGCCGACTTCAACAATAGCAGCCGCCAGGATCTGATCGTTGTTCGCTCGAGCGGTCCGCTGCTGTTCGTGAATGAAGGAAACGGCAAGTTCCGGCCGAAGCCGGATGCGTTTCGCTTTTCGAATGATCCGCAGGGCACGTTTACCGGAGCCGCCGTCGCTGACTACGATCGCGACGGATGGCTCGACATCTACTTCTGTCTTTATGTCTACTATCAGGGGGCCGGTCAATACAAATATCCGACGCCGTACTATGACGCCAACAACGGTCCGCCCAATTTCCTGATGCGCAACAATCGCGACGGCACATTTCGCGACGTGACCGCCGAATCCGGTTTGAACCGCAACAACACTCGGTACAGCTTCTGCTGCGCATGGACGGACAGCAATGGCGATGGCTGGCCTGACCTGTACGTTGTCAACGATTTCGGACGCAAAAATCTGTATCGCAACAACGGCGATGGCACGTTTACGGACGTCGCCGCTGAGGCAGGTGTTGAAGACGTCGGGGCCGGGATGAGCGTGTGCTCTTTCGATTACGATAACGACGGAGCCGAAGACCTATACGTCGCTGATATGTGGACCGCGGCGGGCGAACGCATCACCGGTCAGGCGATATTCCGCAAAAACTCGTCCGCTTCGGTACGAGAACTCTATCGCAAGCATGCGATGGGGAACTCGCTGTTTCGCAACGCCGGTAAAGGCAGGTTTGCGGACAAGACATCTGCGGCAAACGTCGGAATGGGCCGCTGGTCGTGGTCGAGCGATGCGTGGGACTTCGATCATGACGGCTTCTCTGATCTCTACGTCACAAACGGCATGATCTCCGGCCCGATACGCGAAGACTTGAACGGCTTCTTCTGGCGTCAGGTCATAGGAAACTCGCCCGACGAGGCTAAGCCTTCGCAAGCCTACGAGCAGGGGTGGAGCGCGATCAATGAGCTGATCCGTGAAGACTATACCTGGAGCGGCTTCGAACGCAACGTGTTCTATGGAAACAATGGCGACGGCACGTTCTCTGATGTGTCGGGCGCGATCGGCCTTGATTTCATAGAGGACGGCCGGGCTTTTGCGCTTGCCGATATGGACGGAGACGGCCGGCTCGAAATGTTTCTCAAGAATCGCAACGGCCCGCAACTCAGACTTCTGAAGAACGTCATGAAAGATCTGCCGTCATCGATCTCGTTCCGTTTGCAAGGGACTAAGAGTAATCGTGATGCCATCGGCGCGGTGATAACACTTGAAACGAATGTTGGGCGCCAGATGCGCAGGTTACAGGCCGGATCGGGTTTTCTCTCCCAACACACGAAGGAGGTGTTCTTCGGTTTGGGAGACGCGACAGGTTCCATCCGTGCGACCATTCGGTGGCCGAGCGGCGCTGTGCAGACCGTCGAGAACCTCCCCGCAGATCATCGGATTAATATCGAAGAAGGCGTGACGTCGTTCCGTGCGCAGCCATTCCGGCGTGTGCCGGCGCCAACATCCGAAGCGCAGCCTGCAGAGGGCGAAACGTTGCCCGATTCGTTCGAGACCTGGTTGCTGTCTTCCGTGCCTGCACCCGACCCCTCAGGCGCGCTCTCGAAGCTGCGCGGCAAGCCCGTGCTGCTGTATCTGGATGCAAGGGAATCGACGCCGCCGGCATGGGCGAGCCGAGGTCTCGAACTGATCACGATGGATCTGTCCGCCTCCGACGATACGGCCGCTATTTACAACCTGCTCTATCGTTCGCTGTTCGATCGTCATCGCGACCTGAGCCTACCCACGTCTCTGCTGATCAACACTCAAGGAGAGATCGTTAAGATCTATCGAGGCCCGTTCGATCCTGCGCACGTGGAGCGCGATTGCCGCAGCATTCCCGATTCTGTCGAGGAGCGCATCGCGAGAGCGCTGCCCTTCGCTTCGAGCGGCAGTTCGTTCGAATTCGGCCGCAATTATCTTTCGCTCGGTTCGGTCTTCTTTCAACGAGGCTATTTTGAACAAGCCGGCGCGTGGTTTCAATTGGCTCTCAAGGACGATCCCTCGAGTTCGGAAGCTCAGTATGGGTTGGGCAGCGTTTATTTGAAGCAGTCCAAAGCGGCGGAAGCGCGCGCGAGCTTCGAGCAAGCCGTTAAGCTGAATGCCAATTATCCCGAGACGAAACCGAACGCCTGGAACAATCTCGGGCTGCTCGCGACCGAAGGGGGCCGCCTCGATGATGCCATCGGCTATTTCAAACAAGCGCTTCGCATCAATCCCGACCACTTGATCTCGCTACTGAATCTCGGGAACGCCTATCGCCAGGAGAAGCGTTGGGACGAGGCGCGCAGTACGCTCGAGCATGCCCTTCAAGTCGGGCCGTATAACCCGGAAGTCAACTATAGTCTCGGGATGGTGTTTGCGCAGATCGAGCAGCCCGATCGCGCCTACGAACTTCTACAAAACGCTTTGCAATTGCGGCCGAACTACCCCGAGGCCATGAACAATCTCGGCGTTCTCTATCTGAGGACGCGCCGCCGCGATCAGGCCGTGGCCGAATTTGAAACCTGTATTAAAACGGCGCCGGAGTTCGACCAGTCGTACCTGAATCTCGCTCGCGTTTATCTGATTCAAGGCGACCGGGAGAAAGC
>JAFARV010000683.1 GCA_019245255.1 Acidobacteriaceae bacterium
CTGGCCCATCGTCTTTTCGTTCGGACTAACACTGCTGTTCGCCGGACTATTGACGCACTGGACCGTTGGTGCGGTAGGTCTCGTCATTGCGGTTCGCGGCATCCTGGGCTGGTGGGACAACGTAATTCCTCACGAGGTTCACGAAGAAGTACCCATCGATCCGCTGCATCGGCCGGCGCCCATTCTCGTCGAACGCCGCTCCGTCGTTCGCCTGCGCGCCGGGGAAGAAGGACACCGTGTGCGCATCCCGGAAGAGGTTCATCCTTACTCGGCTGGCCTCTGGGGCGGACTCGCGGGGGGCGCGGCGATGGCTGCTTTGGCCTGTCTTTACGGACTGGTTGCCGAACATAGTATCTGGTATCCGGTAAACCTGCTGGCGGGCGTCGTCATCCCGGGCCTCGGCAACGCCACTACCGCACAGTTGCAGCAATTCAACGCACTCGCCTTCACGGCCGCATTGATCGGACATGTCATCATTTCCATACTGGTCGGCATTGTCTATGCGGTGATGCTTCCCATGTTTCCCAAGTACGCTCCTTTCTGGGCGGGCATTCTGATGCCGCTTTTCTGGAGCGGTCTCGTAGCCACCACACTCAATGTGATCAATCCGATTCTGAACCAGCGGATCAATTGGCCATGGTTCGTCGTGTGCCAGCTCGCGTTCGGTCTCGTCGGGGGATACGTGATTGCACGCAGCACCAGCATCAAAACGATGCAGTCCTGGGACCTGAGTGAACGCGCCTTCCTCGAAGCTCCCGGCTTACGTCCCCCGCGCGAGGACGACCACAAGTAATGCGAGCTCGCGTTGCGCTATTTGCCTTTTGTTGTTCGTTCGGCCTGGTGATCGGCGGTTGCGAACCCCCGGGCAAACCGAGGCCGGAGGAGGCGCAGGCAGAGAATCGCGAAACGATCCTCGACCACAAGGTTCTGTTCAACAGCAACTGTGCCGGCTGTCACGGGCTCAACGGAAAGTACGGGCCGGCGCGCATCATTAACGATGCTATTTACTTGTCGATCATCCCGCGCGACACTTTCCGCAATACCGTGGCGAATGGCCGCCCCGGTACTGCCATGCCCGCTTGGGCCAAGAGCCAAGGGGGACCGCTGACCGGCAGACAAATCGATTCGCTCGTGGATGGAATCTACAAGGACTGGGGGAATAATCCCGGTGATGTGCCGCAGGACGCCCCGCCCTACAGTGCAAATGGAAAAGCCGGCGACCCGAATCACGGCAAGCAATTGTTTGCGCGCGATTGCTTCATGTGCCACGGAAAAGGTGCGGCGGTCGGTCCGATCACGGAGCCGGTCTATCTTCAACTGGTAAGTAATCAAATGCTCCGCTCTTCCATCATTACGGGGCGTCGTGACCTCGGCATGCCCGACTACCGGGATCTGAATATGGGCAAGGCCCTCTCCGATCAGGACGTAACGGATCTTGTTGCTTACCTGAACTCGCTGCGAACAACACCTGCACCGGGCGAGACCGGAGCGGCCGGTGGCGAACAGGCCGGAAGCACCGGGCCGCATGAAAACGAAAACGGACCCGGACAGGGTCAAATCACGAAAGGGAATGAAGGCGGCAACGGGCCCGGCAGCCCGCAGCATCAGGAGAACGAAGGCAGCAAGGGCAAGGGAAGTAGTTCTCAGTGAGGGGTGAAATGATCGCACCGAATAACCAGCTCAATACCGAAACCGAGATGAAGGGCAACACGCCCGACCCGTCGCGGCGCGACTGGCTGTTCAACGTTGGTATGGCCCTGAATATTCTCGCCGGGCTCGCGTTGGCGGCTCCTTTGATCGGCTTTGTGTTTTCTAGCTTTGCCGAACGTAAAGACCCGCGCTCCTGGATTTCGCTCGGTCGATTGGAAAACTATCCCGAGGATTCCACACGCATCGCTACCTACCGCAATCCGTACACGCGTCCGTGGGACGGCGAAACGGCCGACATTCCCTGCTGGGTTCGCCGCCTTAAGGGCAATCAGTTTCAGGTGTTTGCCATCAACTGCACACACTTGGGTTGTCCTGTGCGATGGTTCAAGGAGTCGGGATTGTTCCTTTGTCCTTGTCACGGCGGCGCGTACTATGAAGACGGCGCGCGAGCCGCGGGCCCTCCGCCACGGGGCCTGTTTACGTACGACTACAAAGTAGAAAACGGAGAGCTCTGGGTTAAAGGTGGGGAAATGCCGACACTCTCTAACCCGGTTTAGCGGAGACAGCAAATGCAATGGTTACGCAAGACCGCTGTCTGGCTCGATGATCGCCTGCATCTCACCGCGCTCTACGCTTCCACCGCGGGCCATGAGGTGCCGGCCAGCGCAGGCAGCTGGTTTTATGTCTTCGGCAGCGCTACTCTGCTTTGCTTCATCATCCAAATCGTCACGGGCTCGATTCTCGCATTCGTGTACATTCCATCCACGAATGAAGCCTACACGAGCCTCCAGTATCTGAACCACGCGCAGTTCTGGGGCTGGTACATCCGGGCCGTTCACAACTGGGGATCGAATTTCATGGTCGCGCTGATGACCGCGCACATGATTCAGGTCTTTCTTTTCGGAGCCTACAAATACCCACGTGAATTGACTTGGATCAGCGGCGTCTTCCTGTTGCTGATGACGCTCGCGATGGCGTTTACCGGACAGGTGATGCGCTTCGACCAGGACGCCTATTGGGGTCTGACGATCGGTGCTTCCATCACCGGCCGCGTGCCGTTAATAGGTGCGCAATTAGTCCACGTACTGCTCGCCGGGCCTATAATCGCCGGGGAAACGCTATCGCGCTTCTTCACGCTTCATGTCTTTATCATCCCGGGCTTGATCATCGCGATCGTTTCGATGCATCTGCGCCTGGTTCTCACAAAGGGAATCAACGAATACCCGAAACCCGGCCATCCTATCCATAAATCGACGTACGATGCGGAGTACGCTGAGATTCTTCGCAAGGAAGGAGTGCCCTTTGTACCAAACGCTGTCGGCAAGGACCTGATCTTCGCTGCGCTCGTTATCATCGGCATTCTTGCATGTGCTTTCTTCCTGGGACCGAAAGGCCCCGGCGGTCCGCCGAATCCGACGATTGTCGACACCAATCCTCGGCCGGATTTCTATTTCCTCGCGATCTTCGCGGCTTTAGCTCTACTGCCGGATTGGATGGAAGTGATCATTCTGTTTGCGGCGCCCGCAATTATGATCGCCTTCCTCTTGCTGCTCCCGTTCATCTCGGGTACAGGAGAAAAGAGCGCAGGACGGAGGCCGGTTGCTGTTTTGTCTGTCATTTTTATCATGCTCACGATCGGCGTGCTTGCGTATATGGGCGAAACTTCACCCTGGTCGCCCAACATGGGTGCGTGGAGTGCCGCTCCGGTGCCCATTCAATATGTGCGGGGACGTACTCCGCTTGCGATGCACGGCGCCACCATCTTTCAAAACAAGCAATGCCGCAATTGCCATATGCTTGGCGGAGTTGGCGGAGAGCGCGGGCCGGCGCTCGACGACGTAGCGACTCGGCTGACCGGTCCTGAGATGGTACGCCAGGTGATTCAAGGCGGCGGCAACATGCCGGCATATGGAAAGAAGCTGACACCCGCGGAGGTGGAGGCCCTCGTCGCCTTCATGGAGACGCTCCACGGTAGAGCAACGCCACCTGCGCAAGACGCCGCGCCTCCACAAAACAAGTTGCCTCGAGACTTCGCCATCGTTATGCCTCGAGCTGTACACGCGAGCCGCTAAGCCACCTTGAACTCCGCTGCTACTGCCGCATTGGCTTCCTGGCATTTCAGTCCGCAACTGATTGCAGTATTCGTATTCGCTGCCACGGTGTACGTTCGCGGCTGGTTGCGCGGGCGGCGTTTCATTCGCGATGCGCGCGATGGGCGGCGGCTCGCCGCATTCGTCAGCACTCTGGTCCTGCTTTTTATCGCCCTGGACTCGCCTCTCGATGCGTTCGATAGTCTGTTTCTCTCGGCTCACATGGGTCAACATCTGACCCTGATGATGATTGCGCCCGCGCTGCTGCTGCTCAGCGAGCCCGCTCTCCCGCTGCTTCGAGGGCTGCCGAAATCATTTGTCAAGGAAGGCTTGGGGCCGTTCCTTACCTGGCCTGCTTTGCGCCGGTTCTTTCATTGGCTGACATCGCCGGCGATTGACTTCATTCTGTTCGCCTTCAGCACGGTGTTCTGGCATGTTCCGCAGTTCTATGAACTCGCGCTCAGTTCACCCGGCTGGCACAGCCTCCAGCACGCTTCGTTCTTCTGGACAGGTGTCCTCTTTTGGTGGCCCGTGATCCGCCCGGCGCCAGGCCGTTATTCGTGGCCGGTGTGGGTCGGCATTCCGTATCTGCTCGCAGCCGACATATTGAATACGGGTCTTTCCGCGCTGTTTGTCTTCTCGGGAAAAACACTGTATCCCAGCTATTCGGCTGTCCGGATCGGCGGAATGACGATGCTGGACGACCAGACTATCGCAGGAGCGATCATGTGGGTACCAGGTTCACTGATCTATCTGATTCCGGCGGTGGTAATTGCGATGAGTTTGTTGTCGCCGCAACGCAGGCTCTACTCTTCGCGGCCCGAACGCGTCCGCAGACGTGAACAGCCGGGAAACGCTGCCTGGACCAAGGCTCTCGCGCGTTGCAGGCCGCTCGCACAGTTCGTGATGCTTGCGGTCGCGATCGCCGTGGTTATCGACGGCTTCACCGGTACGCAGGTAGCGCCCATGAATCTGGCTGGCGTTCTGCCATGGATTCACTGGCGTGCCCTGACGGTGTTCGCGCTCCTCCTTGTGGGAAATGCATTCTGCTTCGCCTGTCCGTTCGTTTTCGTGCGTGACCTCGCCCGCAAGGTGCTTCCCGCAAATTTCCGTTGGCCTCGCAGATTGCGAACAAAGTGGTTGAGCATCGCGCTCCTGCTTCTCTTTCTCTGGGCATATGAAGCATTCAGCTTGTGGGATCGCCCCTGGCTTACGGCGTTGATTATCGTGGCATACTTCGTTTCGTCGATCCTGATCGACGGCTTATTCCGCGGCGCGAGCTTTTGTAAATATGTCTGTCCCATCGGACAATTCCAGTTTGTGACCTCGCTCGTTTCGCCGCGTCAAGTTGCCGTCCGTAAGCCGCAGGTCTGCCGGAGTTGCAGCACGTATGACTGCATCCGAGGCAACGCGCAATCAAGGGGGTGCGAACTCGATCTCTTTCAACCGAGAAAGGCGAGCAATCTCGATTGCACGTTCTGTCTCGATTGCGTAAAGGCGTGCCCTCACGACAATGTTGCATTGGTGAATGTCACGCCTGCGGCTACGCTTACCATCGATCCGTACCGATCCTCGATCCGGCGGCTTTCACGCCGCTGTGATTTTGCAGTTCTGGCGATGGTGGTGGTGTTTGGCGCGTTCGTCAATGCCGCCGGCATGGTCAGTCCAGTGATGATGTGGGAACACTCGTGGCATGCTCGACTCGGTTCAATGGCACTCGTAGTGGGATTATTCATCGTGCTCGGCGTGATGATCCTACCTGGTCTTCTGATAGCCCTCTGCTCGTTGTCGAACCGCGCTTCGGCGATGCGTTTCGTGTATGCGCTGGTGCCGCTTGGTGTCTCAATGTGGGCCGCTCACTTCCTCTTCCATTTCCTGGGAGCCATCGCGCCGCAAGTAACTTCGACTCCAATGCAGCTTCTGCTGCTCGATGCGGGACTGCTGCTTACCCTTTATGTCTGCTGGCGGATCGCAGGAGCCTCTGTCCAGTTAGCTGCGCCCTGGTCCACGCTCGCCTGCGGTTTGTACGCTTTGGGCATCTGGATTCTCTTTCAGCCGATGCAGATGCGCGGCATGATGCATTGAAAGCTGCAGCAGGCTCGATTCTTGCTCTGGTTTTTTCCGCCCTGGCGTTCGCAGATGGCGGCGCGCTCATCTTTCGCCAACAAGCCGGGCCTTTGTTCGTAAGTGTTTTCGCATCGCCGACTCCGGTCCGAGCCGGGCGAATAGATGTGAGTCTTCTGCTTCAGAACGCGTCAGATAGTACTGCAGTCCTCGATGGCCAAGTAATGCTGCGCCTCTCGCTTCA
>JAFARV010000772.1 GCA_019245255.1 Acidobacteriaceae bacterium
GATGACACTGACGTAAAGGGAATCCAGCGGAGTGGCGGTAAGCCATTGTCTCACTCGCCCATCAGGTTCGCCGGTTCGGTTGAATTCAGAAAGGACGTTGGTATCGAGCAGGAAGCCGCTCATAGCTCGATGGGGCGGGTGGTGTCCTTACGTCGCTCCAAAACCAGATTCGCGCCCGCGAAAGGCGAGTCCATGAGAAGCTGCGCGAGGTTGGCGCGCGGCGTATCCCCATGTTCTTTGCGCTGCTGCAGATAGCGCCGCACCGCATCGCTCACCAGCTCGTCGGCGGGACGGTGTTCCTGCTCTGCCGCTTCGCGGGCTTCCGCCAGCAACTCGGGGGGCATGTAAACGGCATTCTGTTCATGGCCGGTGGTCTTCATTGCCTAGCGGTGCTCGTGTCGTCATTGTCGCAATTGGAGCGGTGACTGCTTCAAATATCGCCCGCTGATCGAACGTCTGCTGGCGCAGGTATCGCCGGGACCCTGGTAATCTGCGATTGGGAGATTTGAGTCTGTCGCATGGGTAGATTCCTGATCGGGATAGTCGTCGGGGTGGTGGTCACGATCCTGGCTTTGGTTGTGATCACGTTCGCGATCGCCAGGATTTTTCAAAGTAAGAAAACAGTGATTCCGGGCAATGCGGTGCTGGTCCTCAATCTCGAGGGCAACGTTCCGGAAGCGGCTCCCGTTGAGATACCGATTCCGTTCATCCAGTCTCGTGCGATGCCGACCGTCCGGGATGTATGGGCATCACTTCGTGAGGCCGCGGGGGATTCCAGAATCAAGGCCATTGTTATCGCGCCTCGTGGATTGACGGTCGGATGGGGCAGGCTCGAAGAGTTGCATCACGAAATCCTCGCGTTCAAGAAATCGGGTAAGCCTGTGTATGCGCTGCTCGCGGGCGCTGGGTCTCGAGAATACTACCTGGCATCCGCTGCAGAGAAGATCTACATTTCCCCCGACGACCTGCTTGAAGTGAAGGGGTTTCGGATCGAGAGCACGTTTTTTAAAAATGCGCTCGACAGACTGGGCGTGAACGTTCAGGTGGATCACATCGGCCGGTTCAAGGATGCCGGCGATATGTTCACGAGGACGGATATGTCACCCGAAACTCGTGAAGTTCTGAGCCAGGTCCTCGATCAGATTTACGGCGACTTCTGTACCACGGCCGGCGCAGGCCGGCACAAAAGCGGAGATGAGATTCGCGCGCTGATAGACCAGGGCCCGTTTCTTGCACCGCAAGCGAAGAGTGGCGGTTTGGTTGATGAAATCGGCTATGAAGATCAGGTTTACTCGGATCTGAAGAAGAAGACAGGCCAGAGCGATTTGAAAAAAGTCGAGATAAAGACTTACGCGGCGGCAGTTCCCCATCACGGTGACAAAATCGCTTTTCTTGTCGGCGAGGGCGACATCGTGCGCGCCCAAACGGATGGGACGTCAGGCTCCGAGGAGGTCCTGTCTTCGGGCGCGATGACCAAACTCATCCGGCAGATCCGGGACGACAAGGACATCAAAGGCGTCATCCTGAGAGTCGATTCTCCAGGTGGAGATGCGATCGCAAGCGATATCATTCTCCACGAACTCAAACTGCTGAGCAGGCAAAAACCGCTTGCGATCTCTTTTTCCGACGTTGCCGCTTCGGGCGGTTACTTCATCTCGATGACCGGCGATCCCATTGTGTCCTATCCGAACACGTTGACCGGTTCGATAGGCGTGCTGTATGTAAGGCCGAACATCCACGGTCTGTTCGACAAGCTGGGCATTCGCGAGGATTTTCTGACGCGCGGACGAATGGCCGACATGGATTCGTTTTACCTGCCGCTCTCCGATGCAGCACACCAGAAGCTGCACGACGAGATTCAAGCGACGTATCAGTCATTTGTCAGCAAAGTGGCTACGGCGCGCAGGCGCAGCTACGACCAGATCGACCCGCTGGCCCAGGGCCGTGTGTGGATGGGGCAGCAAGCGCGTCAGAATGGCCTGGTGGACGAATTGGGCGGGCTTGACCGCGCCGTTGCTTTGATCCGGCAACGGGCAAAACTGTCGGCAACCGGAGATACGGATCTTGTGATCTACCCGCCACGCCGCAGTCTGATCGAGATTCTGACAACTTCCTCGTCGGAGGCGTTTGAGGAGCGTGCGATTGAGAGGAAGCTCCGGTCTGCGATTCCCGACCTGCCGTCCCCTTCTCTGCTAAAGGGCGGCCTGCTGCGGATTATGCCCTATCACCTGACGGTTCAATAACGTTTTAGCAGAAGGCGGCTGAGGACGAGATCCCGGTGCTGCCAAGGAAGACCTGCATCTTGGAGAGCGCGGT
>JAFARV010000858.1 GCA_019245255.1 Acidobacteriaceae bacterium
CCTGTTCGACGCGCTGGAGATGGATGGTACGTTCGTGATGTCTGGCGTTTTCGATCGCAACGGCCGTTTGGACCGCGAGACTTTCGATGAAGTCTGCTTCCTCGAGCGTGAGTTGCATGCCTTCGCGTGGAATCACCACAAGATCGCTGATTACTGCGCCGTCCCGGTCGACGATGGGGAAGCGGACGCTGCCGCGTCCCAGATCGGAGCCGTTGGCGTGCAGGAGAAAACGCGGCGGGATGCGGCCGTCTGAAAAGGGGAAGGCGCTGAAAAACGCTCCTTCCATCTCCAGTTCGCGAACCACAATTTCGAGCGTGGTCCGCAGCACCTCATCCAGTTGAATGGTCGCGTGAATGCGGCGGCTGGCCTCGAGCAGGGCCTGCAGTCGGGCCACCTGCTGCTGAAGTTCCAACATCTGATCCGTGATATCCATGCGGGTCGTTATTGGGTTGGCCGGGGGTCAGACGGCCATTAAATCCTACCCGGACTATTCCCCATAGGATTTAATGGCCGTCTGACCCCTCGGGAGACCCTCGGAAGTTACCAAGCTATCATCCACCATATGCGCCTGGTGATCTGTGTCTGCGGATTTTTTGCTTTGCTGGTACTCGGCGCCGGCGCACAAACCGTCGACGCAACCCATCTCGGCGATTCCATCAACCTCTCGGGCAAGTGGCGCTTCCAGGCAGGCGATGATCCGCGTTGGGCGCAGCCGGATTTCGACGACTCCAAGTGGCCACTCGTATCGATCGTCAAACCGCCGCCCGCCCGATGGCCGAGAAAAGATGTCGGCTATTTTTGGATCCGGCTGCATGTGAACTTGCCTCAAGGCCATGGCCCGCTTGCCTTGCTGGCCAACTATAGCGCGAACCCGTACATCATTTACGTGAACGGCAAAGCGGTAGGGCAATTTGGCGATTTTCCGCCGCATGAGCGTATGCTTCGGCCCCTGCCTCGCAAGTTCACCATTCCGGCTGCAGCAATACCGGCAAATTCGGCTGTAATCGGAATTCGTTACTGGATCAGCCCCAGACTTCGCCCGCCCTGGTACATCATTCCCGGTGAGCGCGGACTGGTTCTCGGCACCGAGCGAGCTGTCGATGACGAATTCAAGGTTCGGCAAAGCTCGGTACTTTACGACTGGGTGCCGGACTATACTCTGCGGTTCCTCTCCGTGCTCCTCGGCGCCGGTCTATTGATCCTGTTCCGCCTGAAGCCGGAAAACCCCGAATACCTGTGGCTGGCTCTTTACGCATTCGCGTTGACGGTTGGGACAATTGCGGCCGGCTATATAAGCTTGCGGCCTGCAACGCTCCAAGCCACGAGTTACCTGGATCTCGGTTGGAGTGTTGCGTCGCAAGTGTTCCTGCTGGAGTTCACGTTCGCGTTTATACAGCGAAGGATGCCCGTTTGGCTCCGCGTGTATCAGATATCGCAGTTATTTGAACTGGTAGCTGCAGCGCTGTTCTATGCCGGTTGGATGGGCGAACCTGCCGCGAATCTTACGCTCCTGCTGTGGAACCTTCCGTACGCATTCATTTTGCCGGCTGCCGTGTTATGGCACTGTTTGCGCGGGCACAAGGAAGCAGCGTTACTTGTCGCCCCGATGTTCCTTATCAACTTCAACGATATGTTGAACACGCTCAGCTGGGTACTGTTTGAGCTCAAGCTGCGCAACACGACCGCGCCCTTCATTCCAGGTTTTCATATTGGTGTTGTTACGGTCTACATCGGACATATCGAAGGCTTACTGTTTCTGCTTAGTATTGGTGGCCTACTGCTCTACCGCTTCCACAAGACGAGCCGGGATGAAGCACGCGCACATGCGGAACTGGAAGCTGCGCGAAGCATGCAGGAAGTGCTGCTTCCCAAGCAATCGAGCGGCGTGCCCGGGTTTGCCATCGAGAGCGCCTACATCCCGGCCCAGGAGGTCGGCGGTGATTTCTTCCAGATCTTCCCCGGAGCTGATGGCTCGCTGTTTGTAGTCATCGGAGATGTCAGCGGCAAAGGTGTCAAAGCGGCCTTGATGGTCAGCCTCATCGTCGGGTTACTGCAAAGAACGATCGACGGGACACGTGAACCAGCGAGGGTTCTTTCCGATCTGAACCGCCACCTGATAGGCCACACGGCGGGTGGTTTTGCGACCTGTTGCTGTGCGCTGCTCTCACCCGATGGAGCGGTTCGCATTGCCAACGCGGGCCATCTCGCGCCTTACTGTGACGGGACCGAACTGCCGGTGCTCGGCGGTTTGCCACTGGGTGTGTCCGCCGATGTCGCCTACGAAGAGACCGACTTTCGACTCAGGCCGGGGACGCGGCTGGTCTTGCTCTCCGATGGCGTCGTCGAAGCGCGCAGTAAGTCCGGCGAGCTTTATGGGTTTGAGCGTACGCGCGTAGTCAGTATTCAACCGGTGAAGCACATCGCGGAAGAGGCGAAGCGCTTTGGACAAGAAGATGACATCACCGTAGTCGGCATCGAAAGGCACCCGGCCTTTGCCTAGTATTTACTTGCGCGTTTGCGTATGTGTTTGGGCCGCTGTGGGGCCGGTTGATAACCGGCGGCGGGTTGGTAACCACTCGTGTCCAAAATAACAGGCGCGCGGGTAGTACGGGATTGCAGGCATTGGAAATAGCTCCACGCTGGGGGCCGTTTGGGAACCGGGTTGGCCACCAAGATTG
>JAFARV010000915.1 GCA_019245255.1 Acidobacteriaceae bacterium
TGCGCCGGCGAAAAGGCATCCGGACAGGACGTGAGCGAAGGCGCCGCGCGGATCATATTCGCCGCCATCGGCCCAATGCAGCAACTGCGCCCCATTGCCACCCAGGAACACGCCGCCGAGATTGCGTTTGTACAATCGGCGCTGTTCGAGGTGGCGAAGCACGATGCCGATGTAATAAAAGAGACCGGCCATCCCGATGCGAATGGGCAACGCCGGAGCGTCCAGTTTGTCCTGCCGATGCAGTTGTTTCGGTAACGCTGTACCGGCATCGCGCAGCATTGCTTCGCCGTGAGCGAAAAACTCCTCAGCTGTCGGGTCGGCGAGAAGCCTGGTTTCTGTGGCAGTGGGGACACGATCCGGCAGTGCGGCGACGAAATCCTTAATCAATTTCGCTCGAGCGTGAAACAACGGTGCGAGAAAAATGTCGCGGCCCGCGTATTTGATCGAGATTCCGCAACGCTCCGTGTTGTCCTGCCAGATTGAGATGTCACTGGTTGCGCCGCCTATGTCGACGAAAACGGCTCCGACCACCGGCGGCGCCTCTTCTCGATGCGTGAAGTAGCGGGCCGTAGCAAAGCTTTCGGTCATCTCCTCCGGATGCTGAGTTGATGTAAGGCCGGTTCTCTCGGCAACAAAACGAGACACCTCTCGCCACACGCGCCGATACTCCGCACGCATGTAGGGCGTGAATGCCGTCGGCAAAGAGTAGAACCAATCCAGGTTTTCTGCCCCCGCAATGGCAGCCTCCGCCGCAGCTTGCAGGCAAAGTTGCCGCAAGTACGGTTCACTTCTTACCTTCGACTCGCCCTGCCACTTCAGATTCGTCGCCAGGCGTCCGGCGCTGAGTTCGCTCACGTTGTGGGCCCGGCTATAGAACAAAATGTGTGCGCCGGATATTTCGGGGAAGCTGTTGCGCTCCGGATGCCGCATTCGGAGAAAGGACAAAAAGGGCGACGTCTCGGCCAAGTCCACGTTCTCCGGAGTGGACGGCAAGAAGTATTTGTACAGAGCTTCAGCCCGATCGGCATCGCGCCCTGCAACGACTCGGAGCGGACCCGATTGGACTAGCGACAAGGGCTTTTCATGCTCGCGCTCGGCACGTAGAATCACGTTTGTGCTGCTGGTGCCGAAGTCGACGCCTGCAACCCAAGTGCCGGTGGGCGGAGCGGTGATCGCGGCATAGTTCAGAAGAATCAAGCCGGCATCCTGCAGAACCGAACGCCCGTGCTGCAGCTGTGGATATTGCAGCAGGAAACCATCAGGAGCCTGATCTAAGCGCGTGACGCGGATATTCTGTCCGCCGGACAGTTGTTCGGTTTCGCGCTCTGCCGAGGTTGCAGGGAACGGATCAGCCGTGAAGGCCTGGTCGGAATTCGACCAATAAAACGTCGTGTAATAACGCCAGTCTTTGCGGCGAAACGGTGGCCACAGTTCGAGCACCGGCATCTGCTGAACGGATGTCTGCTGCTCGCTCGAGTAGGAATGCGCGATCTCTAGCCAGCGATTATGTTTGATCGGCAGTCTGAGTCTTACCACGACGGCATGACCGTTGCCATGGTCTTCGAGCGAGAAGCGTACGTTTCGAGCGATATCGGCAGCCGGCAGGAGTTCGGTCAACTTCGGAGAGAACGGCAGAACCGGGTATTCAGAGAAGTGGTCGGCGACATCGCGCTGCCCGCGAGCGTGCAGCAGCGATGCCTTCTGCTGGGTTCCTTTGAGGAAGAAAAGACGATCGAGGAAAAGTGTCTTCGGGTCGAGCCATTCGGCTTCCCCCGGAAGCGGACGCCCGGCGAGATTCCGCTTATTGTTTCCCCAATTCGGGACGTTGATGTCGAGTAGCGATGTGCCGCTAACAACACAGATCTGGCTCGGATCGGATGGCGGCTCAATCGTGACTTCCGTATCGCTCACGCGCAGAGCGAGCAGAACAGGGGCTGCCATCGGCGAAGCCGTCTGCAGCATAAGGTCGGAGTCTTCGAGCCGTGGGTCTTCCGCCTTCACGCCCGCTGACAAATACCGATACGCCGAACCGCCCAGGCGAAGAGAACCCTCCTGCGAAAGCGCCACAGTGGCCTGTCCGCCGCCTAGATCACGCTCATAATCGGCGAGGAGATGCAGCATCGCCTCGTGGCCTTTGCGCCACTTCAGCGCGGATTCGTCCTGGCCGTGGCGGGCCAGGTTCGCCCGAAGCTCGCG
>JAFARV010000924.1 GCA_019245255.1 Acidobacteriaceae bacterium
GCGGAAGTAGTAAAAGAGCGATTCAGAACGAGCTTGTTGGCCCATCATGGTGAGCAGTGCACCTCCGCAAAAGTCAATCGAGAACAACATCTAAGAAGCTCGATGGAAAGACGTTCGCAAAGGTGCTAAAGTCACCCAAAACATTCAACAAATGAATTGTTTGGGTGACACTGCTTCTGACAGTTCAATCTCCGGGTTGCCCTACGATTTTGTGAAGTTGGTGGTCATCGGCGACAATGTCTGCCGTTGCCAAAGGCCGATTCCGCCAACGGTCACCGGCTTTCCTCACATATGTTGCGAAGACGTACGGCCAGGGGATCAGAATCGGCTCTAAAAGAACTCCCATGAGCATCGGCTTCATATACCAAGTGGGTGCTCCGGTGGAGAGACGAGGAAGTGCGACCGCCAGCAGCCAGATTAACTTGTACGCGAACTGTAGGAAGATCAGCGGCAGCATCTTCAGCGGATAGCGTACACCGATGATGCAGAGGAGAGATAGGGCGCCCCAGAAGGCCACGGCCACGCCTTCCAGCGGATTCGCCCAGCCCGTATGCTTGAAAATGCCAGGCCAAACGGACAGTCCAAGCATAACGAAATTCCCGAGATAGAGAGCACGGAGGAGATAGAGACGCAAAAGAGAGACGCCTTCGTGCATCTTGGTTCAATCCTCCCTATTGGTTCAATCCTCCCTATAGGATCTGGCGGAAAGGACTGACCGTCCGTCCCATTGTAGAGAAAACATTCCAGCCGCGCATGATCTGTCTCCAGATCACGGACACCCGAGATCACCAGAGTTTTTCAACAGCATCCTTCCTTTGTGCAACCGTCCTGCTTCCGACACACACCGCAGCAACGGATGTCGAACCTCGCGGTCATTCATGATGAACATCAAAGCCGCCTGGAAACCAAAGTATGGCGTGAGCTTGGCGATCAGATCCTGGCCCTCTTAAACGACGACCGCAGTGAGGACATTCTGCTGAATCCGGATGGCTGGTTGTGGGTCAAGCGCATGGGCGAGGGCTTCAGTCGGACTGGCGAAATAGCCATATGGCGGGAATTTCCACGGTGACCATGGCGCATTCGGGCAGGGGGGATACCGCGAGGCTGGCTGTGGAAAGCTCCGCGTCGAGAGACCCGTAAACGCTTGAGCCGCGTGCTAAGCTTTAGCTTCCTTGTTTGCTATGCCTGACCGCAAGCTACAGGTCGTTCCTCTTGGCGGGCTGGGTGAGTTCGGAATGAACTGCATGGCCCTGCGGTACGGCGACGACATCGTCGTGATCGACGCAGGCATGATGTTTCCCGACTCAGAGTTGCTCGGCGTCGACATCGTTACACCGGATTTCACATATCTCGAACAGCACTCGGCAATGGTGCGGGCTTTGCTGCTGACGCACGCCCATGAAGATCACATCGGGGCCGTTCCGTTCCTTCTTTCGCAGCTCAATGTTCCGGTTTATGGAACCGAGTTTACGCTCGCGCTCGTCGAGCGCAGACTCGATGAGCACGAGATGCTCGATGATGTCACGCTGAATACGATCAAACCAGGTGACCGGGTAAAGATCGGTGTGTTCGAAGTCGAGTTCATCCGCGTCACGCATTCTATCGTCGCCTGTGTCGCTCTCGCGATCACTACTCCGTTGGGCGTGATCATCCACACGGGCGATTTCAAGGTGGATCCCACCCCGACCGACAACGAACTCTTCGATCTGCATACCCTCGCCGATTACGGAAAGCGCGGCGTACTGCTGCTGATGTCCGATTCGACCAACGTCGATCGGCCCGGTTACACCGAGAGCGAGCGAGCTGTGAGACCGCGCTTCGAAGACTTGTTCTCGCGCAGTGAGCGGCGGCTCGTCATTTCCTGTTTCAGCAGCTCTATTCATCGGCTACAGCAGGTGCTGGAACTTGCGGCGGAATACGGACGCAAGGTGGCCTTCCTTGGCCGCAGCATGCTAAACACGACCGAGATCGCGCATAACCTCGGGCTGCTGCATGTCCCGGATTCAACACTGTTACGCCCGCAGGACATCATGCAGATGGCTCCGAACAAGGTGACGGTGGTGTGCTCGGGAACACAGGGTGAACCGATGTCGGCGATGTCGCGCGTTGCGGTCGACAATCATAAGCACCTGTATATTCAGCCCGGCGACACGGTGGTGCTCAGTTCGCGCATCATCCCAGGGAACGAGAAGGCCATCTACCGGATGATGAATCACATTGCACGGCGTGGAGCGGACTTGGTGTACGGCACCATGAAGCCTCCTGTGCACGTCTCCGGTCACGCCAGCGAAGAAGAGCTCAAGCTGATTTTGAATCTGGTTCGGCCTCGATATTTTGTACCCATTCACGGAGAGTACCGGCAGCTTTCTCGCCATGCTTCGCTCGCGCAGCACCTGCGTTCGGTCGGGCTTGAAGAGACGTTCGTGCTCGAAACCGGTGAAACGCTGGAAGTCGATCCCCTCGGAGCCCGGCGCGGGGAGAAGGTGACGGTCGGGCGGGTTTGCATCGATTCAGGATCGCTGGATGATGTTGTTGAAGACATCATTATTCGCGACCGGCGGCACTTGTCCGAAGACGGATTCGTGCTCCCGATTATCGCCATTAACAAGAACACGGGGCGCAGTGAAGGGCTTCCGGAGATCGTCAGCCGCGGATTCGTCGGCGGCGACGGCTCGGGCATTCTGCACGAGGCGCGGTCTGTCGTCGCCCGGACGCTCGAAACATCAACCCCGGAAGAGCGC
>JAFARV010000578.1 GCA_019245255.1 Acidobacteriaceae bacterium
TACCGATGTCACTGAGCGGGCCGGAGTGGCGGGGAATGCGTACGGGATGGGTGTGGCTGTCGGCGACTACAATGGCGATGGCCTGCCGGACCTCTATGTTACGCAGTATCCGCACAGCATTTTGTACCGCAATAACGGCGATGGAACGTTTACTGACGTGACGGAGAAGGCCGGCTTGGCCGCACCGGGCTGGGCAACGAGCGCAGTCTGGTTCGACTATGACAATGACGGCCGGCTGGATCTGTTCGTCTGCCGCTTCGCCGATTTCGACAAAGCGAAAAATGTTTTCTGCGGTAGCCGCGATACAGGACTACGTTACTATTGCAGGCCGACCGTGTATAAGCCAATGCCGTCCTGGTTGTTCCACAACAATGGCGACGGCACGTTTACTGACGTCAGCAAGCAATCGGGAATTGCAAGTAGCCCGGGCAAGTCCTGGGGCGTCGTGGCGGCCGATATCAACAATGACGGCCGTTTGGATCTGTTCGTGGCGAACGACACGGAGCCCAACTTCCTGTTCGCCAATCGTGGGAGAGGTGCGTTCGAGGAAATCGGAGTGCTGGCCGGAGTAGCGTACAACAGTTTTGGAAACGCGCGATCGGGAATGGGAGTAGATGCTGCCGACTATGATCAGGACGGCGGTGTGGATCTGTTCGTCGCAAATATTGATCGCGAGATGTATTCGCTGTATCACAACAACAAGAACGAAACCTTCGACGATGTTGCGATTTCGACCGGCATCGGACAGTTGACCAAAATGGTAAGTGGTTGGGGGCTGAAGTTTTTCGATTTCGATAACGATGGAGAACTCGACCTTGTGCTGTGCAATGGTCATCCCGATCCGATGATCAATCGGCATCAGCCCGAGACTAAGTATGAACAGCGAATGATGCTGCTTAAGAATAATGGCCGCTCGTGGAAGGATGTCAGCAGTGACGCCGGACCTGTGTTCGCCAGAGACATTGCTGGTCGAGGGCTTGCCCTGGGCGATTTTGATAACGATGGCTTGGTCGACGTCCTTGTGACAGTAAACGACGGCGCGCCGATACTGCTTCACAACAATGCCGGCCGCCAGAACCACTGGCTGGGCGTCCGCTTGACGGGACGGAAGGCGAACATTGACGCTGTCGGGGCCATACTTACGTATCGGGCGGGTGACCTAAGGCGCTCCTGTATGAAAGTCGGAGGCGGAAGTTTTCTCTCATCGCACGATCCGCGCCTGGTTCTGGGGCTGGGGAAGCAAACCAAGGTTGACTGGCTGGAAGTACGCTGGCCTGAACCGAGCGGCAGGGTAGAGCGGTTTCGAGACTTGCCCATTGATCGCTATATATCGATCGTGGAGGGACAAGGCTCCTGGAAGTAACGATGAAAGCTGCTTTGGTGGCATTAACGTTTGGACTTGTTTCCGCCGCGCAGCAGAGGCCTCTTCCATCTCACACGGATGCAAACAATCCTCGTCCGCCAACTGCCAATGACGATCAGCAGGAAGCGGAACGTGAACTGCAGGTTGGCATAGAACTGACAAGACACGGCAGCTTTCAGGCAGCTATCCCACATCTGAAGCTCGCAGACGGAGTTGCAACAGAAATTTTCGTCGTAAAGTTCAATTTGGGCCTGTGTTATCTAGGTGTCCGCCAGTTTCAGAATGCGATTCGCGAACTGGAGAGCATTCACGCCAATCAGCAGCAAATGGCGACCGTGAAGAACATTTTGGCGCAAGCGTATATAGGCGAGCATCAGCAGGACAAGGCTTTCAAAGCATTTGAAGCGGCGGCTGCAATCACGCCTCGCGACGAACGGCTCTATGCTCTTGTTTCGGACGCGTGTCTCGACGAAGGCTTTTACCGGCTCGGGATAACTGTCACTGATGCTGGTCTGCGAAATCTGCCGAATTCGGCGCGGCTGTTCCTGCAGCGTGGGCTTCTTCGGTCGCGGCTCGAAGAGATTGCTCCTGCCAAACAAGACTTTGGGCGCGCTGCGCAGTTAGCGCCCGATTCAGACGTTGGGTATATCGCTGCTGTTGAAGACGCCCTTTCTTCTGGAGACATTGACACAGCGATTCAAAAAGCCAGAGAGGGCGTGCATAAGGGTCACTCGCACTACATGCTACTGACTATGTTGGGCGAGGCTTTGTTGCGCACGGGAATAACGGCGACGACACCGGCCGAACTGGCGGAAGCACAAGGGTTGTTAGAGAGGGCGGTGTCGATGCAACCAGGTTATGCGAGTGCCCAGATCTCACTCGGTAAGGTATACCTGATCGAAGATCGTCTCGAAGACGCAATCGGACACCTGGAAACAGCTCGTCACCTCGATCCAAGTAACCCGGCGGTCTATGCCAATTTAGCGACTGCCTACAGGCGAAACAAACAATTTGACCAGCTTAGAGAAGTCTTAGCGATGCTCCACGAGTTAAATGGACAAGAAGCCGCACGGATCGGATCTGCTACCGAGGGACATAACGGAATAGCAGCCGCGCCTCCGGTGCAGTAAGTTCTACGTGGTAGGCACGAACGGAAAGGGATAGTTCACAATGCCGGTTCCTTCCTTAATAGCGAGAATCTGGTTACTCGCAACACTCGTCAATCGCGTAACGGTCCCGCTTGGCCACAGGATCTCGATCAGATCCACGGTGCTCTGATCGCCCAGGCCAAAATGGAGCCTTGGATCCTGTGCGGACTGGTAACTCATACCGCCTTTTCTTTGATCGTATAGGAGGAGGCTACCGGCCCTGACCTTTACACGCGCACCCACGGCATCACGGTTCGACCGTGTCCCGATGAGGAAGAGTTGCAACCAATGATTCTCGTTTCCGCCGTCATTGCGCAGAAGCTGCGCTGGGCCGCCGTTATTGTTAATCAGGATGTCGAGATCACCGTCGTTATCAAAGTCTCCGATCGCCGCGCCGCGGCTAAC
This sequence comes from Acidobacteriaceae bacterium, assembly GCA_019245255.1. Taxonomy (GTDB): domain Bacteria; phylum Acidobacteriota; class Terriglobia; order Bryobacterales; family Bryobacteraceae; genus Bog-105. The sequence continues at coordinate 2,917 of JAFARV010000578.1, forward strand.
GGACGGAGCCACGAAACCAGAGCCTAACTGGCCACTAACATTTTCGAAAATGCCTTTCCCGAGATTACGGAACATCAGCTTTGGTTCGGCGTATCGAGTTCCAGGATGATAGCGCTCAATATTATCGAGAACATGACCATTGGCCATGAATACATCTATAAGGCCATCATTGTCGTAGTCCATGAAACGGGTGCCAAATCCGCTA
>JAFARV010000608.1 GCA_019245255.1 Acidobacteriaceae bacterium
GCCAGATGCCTGCGGTTCCCGAGCGAACGTATCCGGAGTTCATCTGGGAGCATCTGCCTCCTGGCGTGGCCGGTCTAGTGATTGCGGCTATTCTGGCCGCAGCAATGTCCAATTTGAGTGCGGCTCTGAATGCTTTAGCATCCACCTCCGTTATGGATTTCCTGAAGCCGTTACGACCGGCCAGGAAAGAGGCCGAGTATCTCCGCTGGTCTCGCTATGCGACCGTGATTTGGGGCGCAGTTCTGTTCATTATCGGGCTTGTGGCGCGGCACTGGGGAAGTGTGCTCGAAGCCGGTCTTTCCATTGCGTCAGTACTGTATGGGGCGCTACTGGGCGTTTTTCTTTTGGGCATGTTAACCCGCCGTGCCGGTGAGTGGGCCGCGATTGCCGGTATGACAGCCGGGTTTCTGGCCACGCTGCTTCTACGTGGGAGCGTCGCCTATACCTGGTATGTGCTCATCGGATCGGGTGTGACTCTTGTCGTCGGTTACACGGCAAGTTTTGTATTGAAAGAGATGCATGAGCCAACCCGCGCTGCCGTCTAGCGCTCCTTCGCTCAGGCGCGCTCTCGGCCTGTGGAGCGCAGTTTCCATCGTTGTCGGAACGGTAATCGGCGGTGGGGTGTTTCTGGTCCCATCGACAATGATTCGGAATACCGGTTCGGTGACGACGCTCTTCGTCGTATGGATTCTTGCAGGCGTGCTCAGTCTATTCGGCGCTTTGACATATGGAGAGCTTGCCGCTGCTATGCCGGAAGCGGGTGGTGAGTACGTGTATCTTACTGCCGCTTACGGCCCGTTTTGGGGATTTTTGTACGGTTGGACGCAATTCTGGGTGGCGAAAAGCGGCTCAATAGCAACCTTGGGTGCAGGTTTTTACACCTATCTCACCGTCTTCTATCCGGCTTTAGGTCAGCCGGTTGTCGTGACGCCATGGCACGTCGGTCCGGGCGGCAGCTTGCTCGAGATTCGATTCGGACAATTGATCGCGATCGCGATTATCCTCATTTTGGCGGCGGTGAACTACGTAGGTGTGCGATCCGGCGGGAACGTGCAAGTCGCCGTAACGGCAACGAAAATGGCTTGCATAGTGGCTGTGATTTGTTGTGGGGTGTTCTCGGGAAAGGGAGATCTGTCCCACTTTGCGGGGGCCGTTCCATCGTCGGCGGGCGTCGGCGGGTTCTTTGCCGCGATGGTTAGTGCCCTGTGGGCATACGACGGCTGGAACAACGTCAGCATGGTCTCCTCGGAGATTTTAGAGCCGCAACGGAATCTGCCGAGATCGTTAATCTTCGGCACGTCTGCGGTGATTGCAACCTATGTTCTGATCAACCTCGCCTATTTCTACGTGCTGACGCCGGCGCAAGTCGCGGGTAGTAGTCGCGTTGCAGCGGAAATGATGACTTTTCTCTATGGCACGGCGGCGGGGAAGGCCGTGTCGGTCGCGGTGCTGATTTCAACTTTCGCCGCATTAAATGGTTCGATCTTGACCGGCTCACGCGTGCCATACGCTATGGCTCGGGACGGGCTGTTTTTCCGGCCTATGGCTCAGGTCAATGCGCGCTACCGGACGCCGGGTATTTCGATTGTTTATCTGAGTTGCTGGTCCTGTGTGGTGATTCTGAGCGGCTGGTTCGATGATCTGTATAATTTCGTGATCTTTGGAAGCTGGATTTTATATTTGCTGACTGCGGCATCGGTTTTTGTGCTGCGGCGGAAGGCGCCTAATCTGGTGCGGCCGTACCGCGTCATCGGCTATCCAGTAGTGCCAGTACTGTTCATTGTGGTTGCGATAGCACTGCTGGGCAGCACGTTGCACACGAGGCCGCGCGAGTCGCTGATGGGCTTGGGGCTTATGTTCGCGGGCGTGCCATTTTACTTGTATTGGAAAAAGAGAGCGGCGAGTTTAGAAAGTCGGCAGGAATTATTGTAATTGCGCGCGAATTCCCTGGTACTACTAGGACCGGCAAACTCACCTTTCTTGAATGTCACGCTAAAGAGCGATTAAACTTCCTGTGAATAAACCGCGTCAAACATTAAGCGCGGCAGAACGACCATCGAGGTATCGATGGCGGGGAGGTTCCCATTTTGGACGTTGATAAGATGCTCGCCGAGCTGCGGCTCGAGCGTGAGCAAATAGAAGAGGCGATTTTGACGCTGGAGCGCCTGGCCCGCGGCCGCGGACGGCGTCGAGGGCGTCCGCCGGCATGGTTGAAGGAGGCATCAGGGGTGGCAGCGAGCTTGACCGAAGACGAGACCAACTCAGGGCACGCTGAGCCGAAGCGGCGAGGCAGGCCTGCAGGCTCGAAGATCAAACAAAGCGCGCCTGCTGAGGCCTGAGCGGCAGATTAGAACTTGAAGCTTTAATACAGGAGGTACGGCTTCCTCCGGTCCGCAAACGCTGCCGCCTCATGCTGCGCAAGCGACCAGAGCGCGCTGGCATCCCGGCCTGATCTCAGACCATTCACGATTTCCCGGTTGCCAATCAGATTTCGGCATTTCTCGAAATCGAGGTGACCGGGAAACAGTTGGTTCAGCGCCGCTGCGAGTTCCAGTCCGAGACGAGTGCTGTCGAACGCTTCGCGATCTGTAATGACGAAGCGGACTCCGGGCACTTCTGTTCCAGCGAAATTCGATGAAGATGGCCGGAATCGGACCGGATAGACACGAACACCCGGGATAAAACGGGAATTTAGCTTTTCGCTGAGAACCGGCGCATCTATCCAGGGTGCGCCGACCTGCTCAAACGGAGCGTCTGTGCCACGGCCCACTGAATAGTTCGTATTGCACTCAATTAACGCAATGCCAGGGTACAGCAACGCTGCATTCAGGCTGAGTAGATTAGGCGAAGGATTGACCCAGGTAAGCATTCCGGAATCAAACCAGTCACCTCGTTGCCAGTTGCTCATCTGGATAACGTGGAGGTCGGCACTCCAGTGCTGCTCGGAATTGGCCATGCGTGCGAGTTCTCCCAAGGTCATGCCATGGCGAACAGGGATGTTGTAACAGCCGGTAAAGGATTCGAGATCACGGTCGAGCATGGGGCCCTCCACGTGTGTTCCAGTGACGGGGTTAGGCCGATCGAGAACGTAAAACGCCCGTTTCGCCTTTGCCGCATCCTCGAGAGCGTACAACATCGTGCACGAGTACGTGTAGAACCGTGCGCCCACGTCCTGGATGTCGAACACGAGTGCATCCAAATCGTGCAAGCGATCAGGTGGAATTCGCCTTTGGCTCGATTGGTACAGACTGACGACAGGAACTCCGGTACGAGTGTCTCTGGAATTTGCGACGGGGGCATCCGCTGTCCCCGCGAGCCCGTGCTCGGGAGAAAAAACGGTTATGACGTTTACTCCAGAGGCGAGCATGACATCCAGATTGCGACGTCCTCCCCGATCCAAGCCGGTTTGATTCGTAATCAGGCCGACGCGCTTGCCTTTCAGCTCAGCGAAGCCCGAGGCCTCCAATACGTCGAGTCCAGTCAGGGTCGAGGTATTCCGAGAGATGTCTCTATGCACGCCCGCCCCCTGGATGGTCTCGCGATAACCGGTAAGAGCAACGGTTTCAGGTACAGTCAGGCCGAACGATGCCGCGACAACCGTAGAGACACGCGATCGCAAACTGCTTAGCGACTTTATACCATTTGGGTGTACGACGTTGGTCAGGAGGATGATGTACGAGTTTGTAGTGGGATCGATCCAGATTGACGTGCCCGTGAACCCAGTGTGGCCGTACGATCCGATGGGGTAGAGTTCACCGCGATTGCTCGAAAAAGGCGAATCCATATCCCAACCGAGAGCGCGCAGGATCGGCTGATCCGCGGGGCTCGCAGGTTCGGTGAATTTCTGCATTGTCGCAGGCTCAAAAACGCGGACTCCGTTGCGTTCGCCGAGACCGAGAAACATCTCCGCGTATTTGGCAAGATCGGCGGCGGTCGTGAACAGGCCGGCATGCCCGGCAATTCCACCCATGTAGCGCGACGTAGGGTCGTGCACGACGCCATGCAAGGGTTGACCGGTATCCTTGTCAATTTCTGTCGGTGCGATGCGTGGACGCAGAACCAGGCTCGGCAGGAACATGCTGTCGGTCATCCCAAGCGGGTCATAGATCTCGCGGCGAGCGAATTCGGGAAGGGTCTCACCGGAGAGCCGGCGGACGATTTCGCCCAAAAGCACGAAATTGATGTCGCTGTAAATGAAGCGGGCGCCCGGGGGCGCAACGGGCTTGGCACTGAGGGCAAGTTGAATACCCGTTTCGTAGCCCGACCAGCGCGGAACCAGGTCGATATCGGGTGGCATCCCTGAGAAATGCGTCATCAAGAGACGCACGGTGATGTCGCTTTTACCGCCCTGGAATTCGGGCAGATACTTGGTTACCGGATCATCCAACCGAAGCTTGCCCTCTTCGAACAACTTCATGAGGCAAGGCGTTGTGGCAACAACCTTGGTCAGGGAGGCAGCATCGAAGATGGTGTCTAGCGTCATCGGCTCGCGTTTTGGTATGAGCGAGCGTGATCCGTAGGCCTTGCTGTAAATGACGCCGTCTTTGCGGCCGACGACCAGGACGGCGCCGGGAATCAGGCCGGTGCTAACCGCGTTTTCAATTTGGCTGTCGACTTCAGCGGCGAACTTAGGTGTTTCAGCTGGCGACGACGCGGCTGTGGCGATGAGCAGCGGGGAAATAAGCCACGCAGATTTCATCGGCTGAGCTTTGCAGCCATTTGATCCAGCATGGTCGCCAGTTCGATGTCCTTCTGAGTGATGCCTCCGGCGTCGTGTGTCGTGAGTTCGACGCACAC
>JAFARV010000625.1 GCA_019245255.1 Acidobacteriaceae bacterium
ACCTTACGGGAATTAAAGCATTTATGAACGGTAAGCTCGGCCGCTTTGCAAATCCGCGCGCGACGCGACAATACCCCACTGAGCGGATGCCGATTTCCGATCAATGAGGTTGGCTAGCCTTGACAATCTGGAATGGGCGGGACCGAAACAAAGAGCCTGCGGACTATTGAACAGCGTCTGCAGCAACCCATCCGACACCGTCATCGAGTTGGACTTCTGCAAATGCTATCTCCAAGCCGCTGCTGTTCGTCAGCCATTCTATTTTTATGAGCCGCACATGCGTGCCGGCGGTAAGGACTTCGTCTTTGTCGCATTTGACCCGGCCGTCACCGCACACTCCTTTTATATCCTGATACAATTGCAAACTTGCCCAAGCAGCAACGCACGCTCTAAAATCGTCTCCCGGATAAAAGTTCGTATTTCGTGCTATCACTGCCTCGCGTGGTAAAAACGAACGATTCATCCAAGCCGGAATCGGTCGTCCTAAATACCACCAGCCCCCGAAGAAAACTGATGACAAGATGATGGTTGTGATTCGGATTTTTAGCTTCATTTTTGCGCAAGCCTCATTCCCCTCAGTTTCTTCCAGCTGGTTCCGTTACACGCCGGATTTTCAACGCTAAACTCGTGAAAACGGTCCCGTCGTTTAGTTTACTGTGCACGAATGGGATGGGTCAGACAGCCACCGACGCCCCTGGTGGTTCTCGCGCTCGTAGTACTCGCCCTCCATGACTGGGCATCACGCAGCAGCGTGAGCGCGGCAAGTGATCGAAGGCAGCATCGGCAATTGCGCGAACGGCGCTGAATGAAATTGACTGCTAATGCTCGACATAGATGCTCAGCGCTTCGGCTCGCATCACGTGATCAGTGCTGTCGGGCTGGATCAGAAGCGAACTCTAAATTCTGGAAAGCGCCACGTATGGAAGACTCGCCCGGTATGAGCGAGATTGCGAACAGTGTTCAACACAACATAGCGGAACCACACAAGTAGCCAGTTCGGCCACGCGGTTGCGAGTCGCGTGGCCGTGGGTGAATTGGACGAACTTCCTTTTATTGATTATAGTCAGAATCCGGCGGAAATCCTGCGATTGTCCAGGTGTATCTTCTGCCGGGCATAGAAGTACATGGTACACCTTAACGCTGGTGGGCGGAACGCGGGATACAGGAGTCACCAAGGGCACGAAATCCTCTTTCTTTCCTTTCGAGAAAAGTTCGTTGACGGCCTTTGCCCGCTTTGAGCGTGCATCATCGCACTAACGTAAGCAGCTAAAACTCAAGCAAACGTGCGGATTCAACCTATAAAGCTCGACTATGTTTTCAGCCGCATGGAAGACATTCTGTCATCGTAAGGCCATGCACGCGCGCTAATCTGCAAAATTGTGTCCGCGTTCCACAGCACGCTGCAGCTTCACTGGGCCATGCTCTTTACCGAGCGTGAGCAACTCGATCATCTGCTTGGTACCGTTCCGTTTCCCGTGCCGCTCATTGAGCGCACTCCAGAGGGTGTCGAAGCAAGCGGGCCACAATCCCGCCTGGCGTTGTTGCTCGAGCGGTTTTGATCCTGCAAACGCTCCCGGCTTACGATGCAATACGTCCAGATAGTGCTCCAGATCGAGAATCTGTTGCAGCCGGTGGTAACAGCGCTCATGACGGGCGATTCGTTCGCCACCACGCCAGATCTCGACGAAGGAGGCGTATATCTCGGCCTTCACTGTAGTCCCCGGCGCCGCGGGCACTGAGTAACAATTCGTTCGCACGCGAACGCAACGATGACTATCGACCGTCGGAAACGCGATCTCTTCTAAATCAAATCGCTCGGTTGCCAGCGGCAAGAGATAATCGCGTTCAACCAAAATCGCCGCGCCGATGCTCTGTTCGCGCCCTGAAATCACCCGATGTTCATCCTGCTGACAGGCCGCCAGCAGTTGCGCGTTCAAGTCATCCAGGTCGTTTGCAGCTGGAACCGGCACCGGCACCCAATGATTGCGCCGGAAATATCCGCTTTCTCCTTCAACACCGCCCTTCTCATGTGCTTCCCCTGGCGTGCAGAACTCAGCCTGAAATCGCCAATGCGATCGAAAGGCGATGCAGCGTGCAGTCTCTTCCCGGCGCTGGCCACGCACGAACTTCTTTACAGGCGAACTTAGGTTGTCATAACGCAGTTGGCGAAATACCCCGCCGAAGTAGAAGAACGCATGCTCGTGCGTTTCCAGAAAAGCTTGTTGTGTGGCGCGCGGAAACGCATAATGAAAAGCTGCGCCACTGGCCATG
>JAFARV010000679.1 GCA_019245255.1 Acidobacteriaceae bacterium
ACTTTCGTACGCTTCGGATCCCAGTCCTGGAGGGTCGAGTCTTCGGCGATCACGACACGGCCAACGCACCCGGCGCAGTGATCGTCAATGCGGCGTTCGTTCGGCATTTCTGGCCGAACGAAGATCCGATTGCCCGATCCATCAAAATAGATGGAGCCGATTGGAAGCAGGTTGTCGGGGTGGTAACGGACGTGGCGCAGCAAAGACTTGATAAGGCCACTGGGCCAGCGATGTATGTGCCATATGAGCAGGATCCTTGGCCGGTTCTTGCGGTCGTCATTCGGACCGGTATGGATCCGAAGAGCATTTCGGCCGCTGCCGTTGCGGCAATTCACGATGTCGATAAAGAAGAGCCTGTGTACAACGTGCGCACGATGGATGAAGTGGTCGCTTCGTCGGTTCAGGTGCGGCGTTTTCGAACCGTTCTATTGACCTTGTTCGCAGGATTAGCGCTGACCCTCGCTGCTGTCGGTACTTACGGTGTTATGGCGTACGCAATTGGCCAACGAACTCACGAGATCGGCATCCGCCTCGCGTTAGGCGCCCGGCCGAATGAGATTCGAATGTGGCTGGTGGGCGAAGGAGTGCGGCTTGTCGCGTTGGGACTGACAATTGGCATCGCGGCCTCGCTGTGGCTGACTCAGTTCCTCCAGAGCATCCTGTACGGGATCAAATCGAATGACCCGCTTGCTTTCTCAGTGGCGGTTTTCTTGCTGCTTGCGGCGGCGCTGCTGGCGAGCTACATTCCCGCGAACCGAGCTGCGAAGCGAGATCCGGCGAACATATTGCGCGCCCAATAGCCGGTTAAATCTCATTCCGATGCGAGGCACCGCGCAGCAATTGATCGTCACGGCAACCCATCCAAAACCCGGAACCTGGGTTTTGCTCACGGCATAACAACAATGCGCCCCGGCCGCACCGGATGTTCTGAGAGTTCGTGAGCTCGAGCGATCTCTGCAAGTGGAATCCGTTCGGCAATCTCGAAACCCGACCACGCGGCTTGAAGGGAGGCGTTCAGATCCTGAGCTGCGCGCATTTTTGCATTTAATGGGAAGTCGTCACTTCCGAGGAAGAATAGCCGAATATTCTTGAACACCATCGGCCAGAACGGGATGCCGGGTTTCTCAAGATTCGTGGCATAGGTCGCGATAGACCCGCCCACGTTCAAGAGTTCGACATCGGCGTTTATATTCGCTCCGAAGGCCACTTCAACAATATGGTCTACTCCCTTCGGCGCAAGTGCCATTACGCTTGCGATGAGCTTTTCATCGTTAGAAACGACCTCATGAGCCCCGGCTTTTTTGGCGATTGCTTCATCCAAAGGCAACCGGATGGTCCCGATCACTCGTGCTCCCGCGCGACGAGCTAACTGAACGGCGCAGAGGCCGACGGAACCGGCCGCGCCTTGCACCAAGACGGTCCGTCCAGTGACATCGCCACCCACATGGACTGCGCGATGTGCAGTGATACCGGGTATGCCGAGACAGGCACCCTGTTCCATCGATGAGGTTTTGGGCAGGCGAGCAACTTGATCCACGGGAACGACAGTAAACTCCGCGGCGGTACCAAACGGGCGATACGATTGAGCTCCGAAGCACCATACTGACTCTCCGAGCCACTCGGAAGAGACATCGGGGCCCACCTCGTCGATCTGGCCGGCGCCATCACTGTGTGGGATCACGCGGGGATATGGCATGCCCAAACCGAAGCTATCTTGACGCTTTTTGATATCGCCCGGGTTGATACCCGAAGCAGCAACACGAATGCGAACTTCTCCGGCAGCCGGATGCGGGTCCGGCATTTCGCCGACCACCAGCACCTGTCTGGCCGGCCCTTGCTTCTCGTACCACGCTGCTCTCATCCGGTCACCTCCTCGAACATTTTATTGTTTGTCATCGCCCCAGGCGCGGAGTTCGTCGTACCGTTGCGTTGCACGCGCACCGCTGTTTTGAATGGCTGCGCGGCGTGCGATGCGCACGGCCGGTTTCTGGCGTTTTGCGCGAGGGCGGGCAGCTGCGCCCGTTTTTGCGCGGTGTCCGTAAGCACCCCGATGATATAGTTGTCAGCCGATCATGGCGGAAGAACGGCGCATCTTTTACATCGGGTTAAATATGTCTGGCGCTATCTCGGCAGGCGCTTATACGGCCGGGGTGATGGATTTTCTCATCGACGCATTGGACACGCTCTACCGCAAGCGCGATGAGCAGCAGCAGAAGTATGGAGACGACTATGCGCGCTGGGAGATTCCCGCCCATGAAGTACGGCTGGTCGTGATGTCGGGTGCGTCTGCCGGGGGCATGGTCTCAGCGATCGCCGCAGCCGCGCTATGTGAAACGTTCACGCCGGTACGCCGCCCGATGCCCACGTCCGCGCCGAATCGTCTCTACAAAAGCTGGGTGCAGGATATCGATATTCAATACCTGCTCGGAACTGCCGATCTGAACGGTGCGGGGCCGGTCGTTTCACTTTTGGATTCCACCCGGATCGATCAGATTGCTTCCGAAGCGGTGCGTGTTGGAACTCCGCTGCCGCAAAAGCGGCCGTACGTTGCGGATCCGCTCCAGATCATCCTTACGCTCACAAATATAGGCGGGATTCCGTATGCTACAGAAGCCGGGTCCGGCAATAGCGAAACGCAGACGCTGTATCACGCGGATCAGGCAAAGTTTGTTGTGGGATGGGACGGTGCGACAAGGCCCGCCGGGGAGGCGATCCCGCTCAGTGCACGTTCACCTCTGAACTGGCCCGATCTGGCCAACGCCGCCAAGGCGACGGGCGCGTTCCCGCTCGCCCTGGCGCCCCGGTATCTGGATCGGACAACAACCGTGTACAACGACCGGCTTTGGAGAATTTCGAGAGACGACCGGGAACCCGTCAACGGCATCTGTCGGTGCGATGATTTCGAGCCGATGCGGCCCAATTGGCAGTGGTCTGACGGCGTACGCTTCAGGACTCTCAACGTCGATGGTGGGGTCACAAACAATGACCCGTTCGAATGCGCGCATCAGGAATTGTGCCAGCAGCGGCCAGCTCAGGCGGCGGGTCACATCCCTCGTTCTGGCCAGGATGCGGATCGTGCAATCATTGGCATTGCGCCATTCCTGAGCATTCCGCAAGTCGACATTATGAAACCGCCGGACGCGTCAGTCCTGTCGGTCCTCGGAAAGCTGCTCGAGACGATCATCACCCAAAGCCGGATTCAGGGCGAGAACATCAGGCTCACAGCGAATCCCAACGTGTTTACGCGCTGGGCCATCTCGCCGAGCATCGATGACGCTACCCGCAATGCCTTGGCGAGCGCGTGTCTCGGAGCCTTTGGGGGCTTTCTCGCAAAGGAGTTCCGGGACCATGATTATCAGCTCGGCAGGCGAAACTGCCAGCAATTCCTCAAGATGCATTTTGGTGTGCCGATCGACAACGTGGTGTTGAAAGATTATGCATTCGGCGAAACCGTGAAGCAGAAATTTGCCATAAAGTTGCCGGACGGCTCGACGGGAATTGCCCTGATCCCTCTGCTCGATCCTCTCGATCCAGCCACAAATCCTATCCCCGAAGTCCACGTTCAGATACCACAGGAGCGTCTGCTGCCGATCATCGATGCGGCGGCGGATCGCCTGAAGCTTGTCGCCTCAAAGATGTGGAACACAGACGGGAAATGGCTCAAGAGCATAGGACTAGACGGCGTATGGCTTTTGGCGGGGCCGGCGCTGAAGCGTTTCCTGGCGCAGAAAATCGGGTTCGATCTGGGCCGCCAGAACCTCGTTTACTGAGGAGTTCGCGCAAAAGCGGGGGGTGATACCGGCGCCGCGGCGTCACCTCTGCGCGTTCCAAC
>JAFARV010000725.1 GCA_019245255.1 Acidobacteriaceae bacterium
CGTTCTCTAGGATCCGCGGCACACTGCGATTCGAATTCAATCCGCTGAGACCTCGCTCCCAAACCAATGAAGGCCCAACTCACTTCTGGCGCGCCCGGAGAGGCTCGAACTCCCGACCTATTGATTCGAAGTCAATCGCTCTATCCAGCTGAGCTACGGGCGCGCGCTCAGGCGACGCCTTTCATTATAAGGTCATCCGGCGCAAATGCGGCATCATGGACCTATGGTGCAGGGCGGGGTCGAAACCGAGATCAAACTTCGAATTGCAGATCCTGGCTCGACAGCCGCACATCTCCGGTCGGCCGGTTTCCGGGAAAGCGTCACTAGGCTCTTCGAAGCAAATACTCTTTATGACCGGCCCGACGAACAATTGCGGAACTCCGGTACGCTGCTGCGTCTCAGGCAAGCGGGCGCAAAGAATGTCATTACCTGGAAGGGTCCCGGGCAGCCAGGCCCGCACAAAAGCCGCCCGGAAGTTGAAACCGGTATCGAGTCTCTCGACGCGCTCGCACAAATTCTCGAATCACTCGGTTATACACGCACCTTTCGTTATGAAAAATACCGGACAGAATTCCTGCGCGGCGGCGAGCCGGGTGTTGTCACGCTGGACGAGACGCCGATCGGCAACTTCCTTGAACTTGAGGGTCCGGCGGAATGGATCGATCGTACCGCTTCGGAACTTGGGTTCTCTCCCGCGGACTACATTCTCGACAGCTATGGGAGACTTTATTTAGCCGACTGCGAACGCCGGCACGTGCAACCGACACATATGGTGTTTACGTCGTAGCCGACGGGGCGTTTTGTACATGAACCGCACGCCTGGCATCTCTCCGATCACTGATCTGACGATCGAGCGCGCAGTCGCCGATCTCTCCAGGGTCCGCGAGGAGATCGCAAAGGCCATCATCGGCCAAACGGATGTCATCGATGGAGTGCTCATTTGCCTGATCGCCGGTGGCCACGTGTTGCTCGAAGGCGTTCCAGGCCTGGGCAAAACGACGCTCCTGCGCACGTTGGCACGCGCTCTTGAACTCCGTTACTCGCGTATCCAGTTCACGCCGGACCTCATGCCCGGCGACATTGTCGGAAGCATGGTGATGGAGGTGGACGACCGCGGCCATAAATCACTCGCCTTCCAGCGCGGACCGATCTTCGCAAATCTCGTGCTGGCCGACGAAATCAATCGCGCCACTCCCAAGACGCAATCGGCGCTGCTCGAAGCGATGCAGGAACGTACCGTCACGAGCGGTAATCACACGCATGCACTAGAGACACCATTCCTCGTGATGGCTACCCAAAACCCAATCGAAATGGAGGGCACCTATCCGCTTCCCGAGGCCCAGCTCGACCGCTTCCTGATGAAGATCGTGGTCAGCTATCCGACACGCGATGAGCTTGCGCGCATTGTTGAACTGACAACTCGCGAGGACGAGGTCCAGATTTGCCAGGTCCTCGATCGCGATCAAATCGCCGAGCTTAAAACGATTTGCAGGCAGGGGATTGTAGCGCCGCACGTGCGGGACTATGCAGTTCGGCTCGCAATGGCCACTCAGCCGGGCACGCCCGATGTCCCGGAACTCACCAGCCGTTACGTCCGCTACGGCAGCTCACCTCGGGGCGCACAATCATTGATTGAATGCGGCAGAGTACTGGCTCTGATGCAAGGCCGGCTGCATCTCAGCATCGACGATGTACGGCGTGTGGCTTTGCCGGTTCTGCGACATCGCATCATCCTCAACTTCGATGGACATGCAGATGGGATGACGAATGACACCCTGATCGAGTCGATTGTGCGAGACTTGCCGAGAAGCTGAGGATGTTTGAGGCCGGGCGATTCTTATGCCGGAACCGTTAGTCAGCCGCGACTTCCTGGAAAGACTTGAGCGGCTCACGCTGCATTGGCAGAAGTCGTTTCCCGGGCTCGTTGGCGGACACAATCGCTCTGAGTTCGCAGGGCCCGGACAGGAATTTCTCGATCATCGCAATTTTCATCCGGGGGACGATCTCAGAAGCGTCAACTGGCGCGCCTACATGCGTTTCGAGAAGTTCTTCCTGAAGATGTTCCACATCGAGCCGCGCGTGCCTGTGCGGCTCCTGATCGATGCCAGTTCCTCGATGGATGTTCGCGATTCGGGCGCCATCACGAAATTCGATTACGCCAGACGGCTTGCCGCGGCGCTGATTTACATCGGACTTGTACAGCTGGATAGCATCGCCATTCAGCCGTTTACATCGGCGCTGCCCCAGCCTTTCATCGCCACAGGCGGGCGCCATCGGTTTGAGCTGGCCGAACGTTTTCTTCGCAATCTCACAGCGCAGGGACAAACTAACTTTCATGAAGTCGCGCGCGAATACCTGCGCGATTATCCACAGCGCGGATTGACGATCATTGTCTCCGATTTCCTCGATGACCGCGACTGCATTAAGCCGCTGCAGTATCTTGCCGATTTCGGGCACGAGCTGCTGCTGGTGCAACTGTGGACGGAAGAAGATAGAAGTCCCCTCGCGGGCAGCGTCGAGTTATGCGATGCCGAGTCAGGACAGCGCCTGCTACTCGATGTCGATAAGCGCGCTGCGCATGAGTACACAGTCGCCTTCGATGCGTACACTGAAACGCTGCGCCGGTTCGCGATGCGAAATTCCGGGCGCCATACCGGCATCTGCACCACAACCCCGCTCGAGGAAGCGCTCTTCGGAGAGCTGATGCTCGCCGCGCGGAGCGCGTAAAGAACCCTGTAATGCAGTTCCTGAACCTGAGCGCGAGCGAGTTATTTTTTCTGTTCGCTGGCATCGGTGGATTCATCACAAGCTTGTATTTGCTCGACCGGGCGCACCGCCGGCGCGTCGTCTCCACACTAAAGTTCTGGACTGGTTTTCTCGAGGCCCCAAGACCCAAACGGCGCAGGAAACTCGATCAGCCTTGGTCGCTGGTGCTCCAGCTGCTCAGCCTGTTTTTAATTTTGCTTGCGATTGCAGAGGTTCAGCTCGGACATCGAACGCGACCGGGAAGCCACGTCCTGCTTCTCGATACGTCCTCAGCGTCGGCCGTCAGAATCTCAGGCGGCACTGTGCTGGACCAGGAGAAAAAGCTGGCCGCTGCCTACCTCGCCCGAATTGGCCGTAAAGATCGAGTAATGCTTGTGCGCGTGGATGAGCTCACGCAGCCCGCAACACCATTTACTTCCGATCGTGATGAACTTCTGCGCGCGATCGATGCAAGCGTTCCGGAGTTCTCCGCGCTGAGTGTCGATCATGCGTTCGCTTTCGCTGACCATGCCCGGCACATTCCGGATGCCGAACCGGGCGAGATCGTGTATATCGGCCCGCAACTAGGCGAGTCTCCAGGAAAATCATTTACTGTTCCTGAGCGCACGCGCCTCATTACTGTCGGACCGCTGCCCGCAAACAACGCGGGCATCCGGAGTGTAACCGTTTCGCAATCAGGCTCCGGTAACGCCTGGCACGCTGTTGTCGCAATCACCAACTATGCGCATGAACGCAAGCTTCTGGAGGTAGACGCTCAAATTCCGGGAACTGGACTGAAACGGCGTTTTCTTACGATCGATGCCGATCGCACACGGCTTGCGGAATACGATTTCGTTGCAAGCCAGCCGTCAGAGTTTCACGTCCGTATTCAAAGCGGCGACAGCTTCCCGGAAGACGACCAGGCTTCCGTCCATGTTGCTCCAGCGGTGCGGCGTGTCGCCGTTTTTACATCGAGGCCGGAGCTTCTGGGGCCTGCCCTGCGCGCTGGATCGGACCTCGAGGTCGACTGCTTTCCTCCATCCGCATACATTGCTAAGCCTCAAGCAGACCTCGCGGTCCAAGCTCAAGCAGACCTCGCGGTCTTAGACGGTTTTTCGCCTGCGGAGCGGCCGTCGATTCCGAGCTTGCGGATCAATCCTCCTCCCCCAAGTTCACCGTTCCCGATCGCTGGGACGGTTACTCACCGCGCTATTGAGGCCTGGAGCGCTGATCCAAGTCTTTCCGCCGGATTGAGACGGCGCGATACCATTCTGGCCTCCGCAAACGTCTTCCGGAGCTTTGATGTAAACACTGCGGTAGCTCTGGTCCGCGAGGGACCGGTCGCAATCGCAGTGGATTCCGGCGGCGATGCGGAACGTATGGCGGTTCTCGGCTTCGATCCGTTCGCGGAATCCCTTCGTTTCGATCCCGCCATGGCCCTGCTCTTGAGAAATCTCGTGCGATGGGCGATTCCCAACGCACTGAAGAGCAATGACGCATCAGCCGCCAGGCTCGGGCTGCACGAGATTGCACTGGATGCGCCATTCGAGTCCCGGGAGGTTAGCGTTAAGGACGCTTCCGGCTCGTCCATTCCGTTCTCGCTGCGAAGTGGCCTGCTGCAATTCTTCTGTGCGCGTCCGGCGACCATCACTCTTCGTACACCGCGTCAGAATGCCGTCGTTCGTACCGTCTTGCCCGATTTCAGCCCTTTAACCTGGGATTTCGGTTCGAATGCCGCGCACGGTCTTCCGCGGCGATATGCGGTTGCGAGCTTCACGCCCTGGCGATGGCTTGCGGCTGCGGCCGGACTGATTCTCGCATTCGAATGGTTCCGGTTTGGGCATCGCAACCGAATGCACACACTTTTAAAAGTGTGTGGTTTGGCCGCGGTAGTGGGCGCATTGCTTGTGCCCGATTTAAGAGTTAAGCAGGAACGGCCGGCGGTGCTCGCAGTCGTTGATGTCTCGGATAGTATCGGAGGCAAAGGCCGCGAGACCGCGATCAAACGCATTTCCGATATCGCGGCATACAAACCCGCGAACTGGTTGCGCATTGCCCCGTTTGCTCGTGACCTGGGCGCTGCGCGGGAGTTCTCTCACGTACGAGTCGATTCTGTGAATGGAAGCGACGCAACGGACATTGAGCGTGCCCTCGAGCAAGGAATGACGTTGCTGCCGTCCGGTTATGTCCCACGGCTGGTGCTTGTGAGCGACGGCAACGAAAATCAGGGCAGCGCGGTGCGCGCCATTGAACGGCTGAAGGCCACTGCCATTCCTGTGGACACGATTCCAATAGGCTCGGCGGGCGCTAAAGAACTGCGCGTTCGATCGATCTCCATGCCCGCGCGAGCGTATGCGGGCGAGAGTGTTCCCATCGATCTGATGCTCGACTCCCCGGTTGATACGCGTGCCAAGGTGGACGTATCCGCTGCTCAAAAGGCGCTGGGCTCGGAGAACGTCGATCTGCATGCCGGGAGCACGCCGGTCCGCATCCGAACACGACTGACCAGCGCGGGCGCCGCTATCTTATCCATACAAGTCACGGCCGGAAACCTCGGTTCCGTCCGTACGGAGCGCGCGATTACCCTGACCCAGCCTCGCGCCCTCTATATCTCCGAAGATCCGCCGGGAACCGAGAGCAACCTTTTGGGTGCGCTGGAGAAAGCCCAGTTTGAAATCACGCGCGATACGTCGCTGCTGCGCAGCGGGCTGGCCGGCGTGCAACTGATCATCCTCAACAACGTCGATCCTCACGAGTTCTCCCAGCCTGAAGCGGAACATGTCGCCGATTTCGTCGAGCGCGGCGGTGGATTGATACTGATCGGTGGCGAGCGCGAACTCTATCGAACAGATTCGCAGGCAGGACCAATCGACCGTGTGCTCCCGGCGCGCCTGTTGCCGCCTGAGACCCCGGAAGGAATCTGCGTAGCTCTGGTTATCGACAAATCTTCATCGATGGAAGGCCGGAAAATCGAGCTGGCGCGCGCCTCGGCCATTGGCGTTGTCGACCATCTGCGGCCGCAGGATACGATCGGCGTTCTGATATTCGACAACTCGCATGAATGGGCCGTTCCGATGCGCAGGGTCGCTGATAAACAACCCATCAAGCGGTTGATCGCGGGGATCACTCCCGATGGCGGTACGCAGATTCCTCCTGCATTGGCCGAGGCCTACCGGCGGGTCTTGCGCGCAAAGGCTAATTTCAAGCACATCCTTCTCCTTACGGATGGGATTTCCGAAGAAGGGGACAGCATTGAGCTTGCCAAGGAAGCGCTGCTCCATCAGGTCACCATTTCGACTGTGGGGCTGGGACAGGACGTCAACAAATCGTATCTGCAGAAAATCGCGGCTGCTTCCGGAGGAAACAGTTATTTTCTGAACGATCCGCAAGGCTTACAGCAGATCGTTCTGAAAGACGTCGAGCAGTACACAGGCCGGACGGCCATTGAGAAGCCGCTTGCCCCGCTTATCGAGCGGCCCTCGGAGATTCTCAACGGCATCGATTTCAAAGCTGCGCCGGCACTCAAAGGGTACGTGCGTTTTGAGGCGAAGCGAGGCGCCGACACCATCCTCAGCATTGATCCACAAAAGCGCGAGGCGTTGTTTGTGCGCTGGCAGTATGGTTTGGGACGGGCGGCAGTGTTCGCCTCGGATGCAAAGAGCCGTTGGGCAGACAGTTGGGTCTCGTGGTCCGGCTATGACCGCTTCTGGATCAACGTGGCCCGAGACCTGGTCCGGCCGACGGATGCAGCTGACGCTCAAGCTCAGTTCGATGAGGCCCGCGGCGCACTCCACGTCCGCTACCGCGCTATCGAGGAACCGCGCACAACGGACTCGCCGGACCGCTTGCAATCCGTAGCCGGTTCCCGTACTATCTCGGGGTCGCGTCCGGCGGCCTGTGCCGCTATTCAGGGTCAAGTTCCCATCTGGGGAGAAGTATTTACCCGATTCGAAGACATCGACCGGAACTCGTTCGCC
>JAFARV010000735.1 GCA_019245255.1 Acidobacteriaceae bacterium
CCTGCGGAAGGGCGTGGGCTGACTGTTTCATAATATCGTTGTATGCACAAGTCTTGCATGTACAATACTCCCCGTGTTACCGTTTTGTCAAGGGGCATCCATCGCTAGCTCGCCCTAGTCTAAGATCGTAGGCTTACGTACCGGCACCACCGCCGGAGCTGAAGATGTATTTAACGATAAGGCGATTGAGGGTTTGGGGCGCGGCTGGGGTTCCGTAACTGACGTACACCGTGTTGCCGTTTCGAAGCAGCTCGTGGAAACTTATCGCCAAATTCGAACCCGGAGGCTGCGGAACTACGCCGATGTTCCCGTTAATAACCCGGTATTCGAGAGACACATTTGAGTCGGCGCTGAGCGCCTCGCTTATGCTGAAGCGCCGTAGCCATTGCGATGATAGCACGCCGTTTGACGAGGCATATGTCCCGTCGTAGTTGATCGAAATGCTAAGCCGGCGATTGAGCTGGCGAGAGAGTGAGCCGTCGTATTGGTGCAGGTAGACTCCTCCAAACGGACCTTCTGAATAGGTGACATCGATCGGAAACGGTGTTCCGTCACGATATCCCAGCGTCACCCCCAGGCTCGAGAACTGCTGGGCTAAAGGGCAATAGTAGTGGGGATATCCGGTATACGACGTACGCGGGATGCCGGATGAAGAGCAACTCTCCGATCGGGTCGGCGCCTGGGTCGCGTAGCTTCGAAGCTCCCCGATATGCGACACGATCGCCACCGCCAACTGATTCTTTAATATAATCGTGGGTCTGAAAAGAAAGTCCGCTTGATGGACGGCTCCGGAGTCATCGAAAAAACGATCGACACCCGTCGTCGTCTGCACTGACTTCGTCCATGGCAGAGATCCGTTGGTGATAAGGTATGTCGCAATTCCGTGAATATCGGAAATGGTCGTATACCCCAACATGGGATTGTAATTTGGAGCGATCGATTGATACGTGAATACATAATTGTAGTTTGGCTTCGTTACTGAAACAAAAGAGTCGAGGTCTTGCGCACGGTGAAGGTATGGAACGTAGGACCCGGCTTCCCAAGACTGATCGATTCCGCCATTTATTCCAGACTTAAGGTTGATGGCGGAGGCTCCGATTTCAGCTGTGGTATCATTTCCTGCGAGACTGTCATGCGCAAGAACTCCGTCGCTCCAATACCGAAACGACTGGTCCGGAAGGGCGTGAAGGTAGCCATACGCGATATCGCTGAAATCGCTACCGGTCAATTCGTTATAGCCGGCGAAATGCATGACGCCGAAAGCCTGATCTCCGAACGAGCCTTCGAGCTTCTGTCCCGAATTAAACGGTCCGACCCTTGGCGAGTAAAAGATGATATTGTTTGGCGTGCCGACGCCGCCTGATGGCGTGAGATTGGGATTGAGAAAAACCGCACCTTGAGTAAAAAATGGGCGGTACTCGGTGAGGAGCCTGGCAAACTCTGTCGGCGCGATCGTAGCCTGGTCGATCTCGACGTTAGAGAAATCGGGATCGACCGTCCCGACGAAGTTAATGGTGTTTGTAAGCGGAACGCTTACGTCCGCGCCAACGGGTCGAGCGGGTTCAACCAAGAAGGTCCCGTTCGCCTGTTGAAACAGGCGTCTATCTCCGCCCGCACTGACCAGTCCGAAGATCTCGGCGTGCGGTTTGGCCCGAACGGCTGCCGTCTTCGAGGAAATTGCGACCTGAACGTTCGGCCAATACTGAGCATCGGTAAAGACGGGCCACGCCGATCCAACCGCATCCGTCATGCGACCGTCCCATGCCCAACTGTAGTGTTCGGCCGTGCCCGCGACACCCCGGACGAAATTCATGCGCCAAGACTGCCTCTCTCCACTGTGAAGGCGCATTGTTGACAGCGGGACGACCAAAATGGCTTCCCAACCATCAGCGGTCGCGCGAGCGGAAGAGGTCCATTGCGGTAAGTACCTGGCGTTCTCGCTGGCCGCTTGGTAACGCACCCCGGCGGGTGTCGTCTCGAAATAGTACACTTGCGAGCCGTTGCCGCTCGTGTCGATCCCCACCCCGACGAAGTCGTCCGTGCCAAAACCGACGTTGTTTGTCGACTGCAACGCGGTTACGGGAACATTCTTTTGATCGCATTCGAAGCGAACATAGACATTTTTCCCGTCGT
>JAFARV010000768.1 GCA_019245255.1 Acidobacteriaceae bacterium
CCCTTACGCCACACCGTTACTGAAATCGCACAGGTAAGCCCTCAACTGATCCCGCACACGCCGGAACACAGCAAGCCGTTGCTCTTCGGAACCTGTGACCGCCGCCGGGTCCTCAAAATCGCGATGCAGCTTTTCCGCCTTGCCGAAGAACACCGGGCAAGTCTCGCGGGCATTGTCACAGACCGTAATCACGTAGTCGAATTGCTGCCCGTCAAACTCATACAACGGATACCAGTAGTCCTCACATAGAGAAACTATAGCGGACCGGGCTTCCTTCCGATGTGGGTCGCCGGCAGCGACCACCAGGGTCCACCGCGTCGTCGGAAATTGGGACGATCCCGGCAGTGTGTGCATGGTATGGCCATTTGTGATCGTGTTATCTTCTCGGGCATTCGGCTAAACAGGATAAGGATTCCGCAGGAGAAAAGTTACACCGCGGTTAGTCTGGCGCTTCAGCCTTGGCTTCTTGCACGACCGGAAGATCGGGATCAGCATTCTTCCAGATGGCGAGAAGATCCCTGTACGCGGCGGCTGATTGCACGCGATCTCCGGAAGCGGAAAGGGCTCGGGCCAGTTGAAGACGCGCCATTGGCCCGATCGGATCGTTCAATGTGATCCCCGGATGGTCCACGATCTTTTGAAACTCAGCCCCTGCATCGCGGTGGCGGCCCAACCGGGAATAAGCGAGGCCACGCACGTAAACCGGATACAGAGCTCCGAAGAAAGAGGCCCCGGACCAGAACGCAGTGCCCGGAACGGCGAGATCGTACGGAGCGGCAGCTTGCGTCATTTTGAGCGCTTTCGCTGCGTCACCCTTGTTGAGAGCCTCAAGCCCTCGCAGCGCGGGCAGGTAACTGAATTGGACAGATGTATCCTCCGGGTACCGCCTTTCAAGTTCCGCTTCTATCATCTGGGCTTGCGCAGAATCGTGCAGGAGCTCCAGTGCAAACGCAGGTCCATAATCGGCGTCCCGGCCTCGGTAGATGGACAACGCCGCAGTGGCCTCGCTTTGCGCTTCCTCCCGGAGCCCAAAGAGTGCGCTCCACACCGCACGAGCACCCGCGAACTGGGCCGGTCGCTCGCGCAGACCCGCTTGGCGGGCTAAGAGTATCGCGCTTTCGGATAGCCGCGCCGCTTCTTTTAGGCGGCCGCGATAGGCCAAAGTCATAGCTTCCTGGTGCGCGAACCATCCCTGAGCCTGTAACTTCGCCTGGCGTTGGTCCACCTCCCTTTCCATTGCTGCGTCGTCTTTCCGAAGAAAAGCGATAAAGTACCGGAGTAGCGAGAACTCAATAGCTTCGATCTTACGTTCCGACGCCTTGCGAAGCAGAGCGTCGGCTTCGGACGGGCGGTCCAAGTAGACGTAGGCGAAAGCCACGTTTCCATAGCCAACGGAGTATTTCGGATCGATCTCTAACGCCTTTAGACCTTGTTCCACTGCTGTTTCATAGCGCCCCGTCCCCGCAGAGGTGAAGGCCGCAGAGAAACCGTGGGGCTCTAAATCGCCGGGATACCGTTGCGTCCACGATGCCAAGGTCTGCCGCGCCAGTTCCAGGTTTCGAGGCCCCTGCCTGTAATAATTGAAAGTAATGAAAAAGTTCTCGGGCTCGCTGACGCGGTTACGCAGCTCATAGGCCTTAGTGATATTCTGCGCTGCAAGTTCGGCCTCTCCGACCCCGTCATAGGAGCGACCCATCAAGGAATAAGCCATCGCAAATTTCGGGTCTATCTCGATGGCCCGCTTTGCCAGTGAGATGGCTTCCATGTTGTTGTTCGACCCACGAAGGATAGCCAACCATGCCGCCCTGTAATACCTCCAGGCCTCCAGTGAGGGCGTGGTCACCTGAATGGGCAGAGTCGGCGCCTTTTCCATACGTACAAGCGATTCGCCGTCCCGGGTTCGGAAGCGGTTCGCCATTTTGCTCAGTTCCCTGAATACCTCCTCTTTCCTGGCAGCTGATGCCTGCTCGTCGTCCAGAACATCTCCCGTTCGACAATTTCTGACGCGCAAGCCCAAGACGTACTCGCTTCCAAGGCTCGTGACGGAGCCCTCTACGACTGCTCCGCTTTCTGTCCGCTCGCAAACTTCAGACGCAACGTCCGAGGTGAACTTGCTATCCGGAGCGCGGACCATCAGCCGGAGAGTCTGGCTCATGCGCGCATCGGAAAGCACGCCAAGATACGGCGATTTCTGAAGCTCGCCCGCCACGACCCGGCGAAGAGGACTGCCGAATGCCGGATCACCCGTGGAATTCGCGAAGTCCGCCAAAACGATCGTTCCCTTATCAATCAGCTTGGGTTTGGGCGGAGAATCATACCGCAACAGCGAGAAAACCGTCACTCCACTCAGCAGCATGACCGCGAGCGTGGCGGCTGCGCCGAGAGCGGCCGGCCTGTGCCTGCGAAGAAACTTGCGCGTTCGATATAGCGCGTCCGGTGGAGACGCAAGCACGGGCCGGTGATCAATATACCTCTGGATATCGGAGATCAGCTCGGCTACGGATGCATATCTTCGACCGCGCGTTTTTTCCAGGGCCTTCCTGGTGATCCAGTTGAGATCGCCGTCGACCAGGCGGCGCAGGGAGGACGGGTCGGTCTGTCGCTGCGCGGCAACATCGTCCGCAGCCCTACCCATTGCAGCCAGCTTTCTGGGGAGCGGTGGTGCATCCTCTTCGCGGACGACCCGGAGCATCTCGGCTAAGCCAGCCTGACGCATTCGTGCTGCATCGAAAGGGACAATTCCGATCAGCAATTCATACAACAAAACCCCGAGCGAATATACGTCAGAGGTCTTATCGACATCTCCGGTCGTCACCTCGGCTTGCTCAGGACTGGCGTATTCGGGCGTGCCCACCATTTGGCCAAACTGCGTTAGCAGAGTCTTCACCACCGCCCACTGGTCGATCGCCTTAGCGATGCCGAAATCGATGACTTTAGGAACCGGAGTTCCCTCGTTTTCCGTTACCAGCACATTCGACGGCTTGAGGTCGCGGTGGATCACGTCTTTTTGGTGCGCGTGTTCAACCGCGCGGCAGACGGCCATAAATAGTTCTAGCCGTTTGCGGATTGTTAAGCGATTGCGGTCGCAATACTCCGTTATGGTCGTGCCCTCGATGTACTCCATCACGAAGTAAGGCCGGCCTTTGGGCGTAGCG
>JAFARV010000284.1 GCA_019245255.1 Acidobacteriaceae bacterium
CTGCGTCCGTTTCTTTGGCGATGCCGGCTTTGTCGTCGCCGACATGCTGGTGGTGGTTCTTTTCTCGTTTGCCCTACGCTGGCTGCTGGTCGCCTCCGGAAGCGAGCTAGCTGTCGCGGAATGTTTAACCGTAATCGTGGCATCGATGACCGGCGCGTTCTTTATGATGTTGCCCGCGGGCGCACTCCTTTGGGATCCCCGCTTCCCGCGCCCGTTCGTTACGGAACTGTTCGTCGTCATTTTTCTTGGCTGCGCCGCGGGTGTGCTGTCAAATCCAGGCTCGCTTCGCTGGTACGTTGCGGCAGCCGCGGCGCTCTCCTGCGTCCTACAGGCCGATATCTATCAAGGGCAGACGGTGGCCATACTGTGTGTTTGGATCGCCTGGAAAGCGCGCCCCACCTTTCGGGCGGCGGCAACCTTCGTCATCACTGCGATCTTGCTGTCGGCGCCATTCCTTTATCAGCAGATCCATGCCAGCCCGGACGCGCTATGCCGGTTTGGCGTGTTCCCAACCGGCCACAGGCTATTGCCGGTGATCTCGCTGACCCAATGTGTGATGAGCGTGATTGTTGCCGCTCTGCTTTGGCGCGTCGCCCGCCGCGACCGCCCCGTAGCTCAATTGCTAGTCGCCGCGGTCATCTGTTCGCTGGTAGCGCCTCACGTCTCGAGTATCGTGCTGGGCAAGAGTCTGCAGCCCTATCACTTCGCACAAGATGCGGAGCACATCACCGGCTACGCACTGCTTCTTATCTTCGCGTTGTTCCTCAAAAAAATACCGGCCGCGGTGGCATCAGCATTGGCTTGCGTGTCACTCTTTATCGGGGCAGGTCTCGTGTACGCGAGCGTGCTCCCCTCGGCCCCCGTTTCGGTGCCGATGAGCATGGCCGCTGACGCCGGCACCTTCGATCTGAGCCACTACCGGGACGACTACGTTCAACTGCATCCGCATCTTCCGTGGCACGGCATTCTGGCCACCACCGATATTGCGCTCGCAAACGAGTGGCAGTTCCGGGGAGGGCACCTCTTCACGCCCGACACCTTCAGCAGCACCGTTCAGAACTCCGAGTTGGACTCACGTGTTTTGGCGTTTGCCCACCTGATGCGTTGCGATGAGGACGACTTCCAGAACCTGCTCAAGCTGCAATACTTCCGGCTCAGGTTTTTAGGCGGTGCGCGCTATCAGGCGAACACCTTCTTCACTCCGTTCGCCGTCGAAAGTTATTCGCCGGTATCGCAGAGACACATCCGGCAGATGGATGTCACCCAATGCTGGCAGCTTGAGATGCCGGAATCCGAGCAACGCCGGCTTGTGGAGGCCTACCGTGCTACGTGCGACATAAAAGCGAGGTGGCGCCGCCCCGAGGTCATCGTTCTAAACCGTGGGTATATGAGACAACTGCTTCATCCCGAACGCAATCCCAAGCTTCATCGCGTTTGGAACAACTACACTTTTGATGTATGGAAGTGAGTCGCGGACGCACCGAAATCCGCGTCCGCACCTGCAGGCTGGACTAGCTCAAACGCGCTCTGCGTGCCGCAGCCGCCAGTTCCTTTTCAATCTCTTTTAGAATCTTCAGTTCCTGCTCTTCGGTAATGAAGTCTTCCACTGCAAACACACCCGGATCCATGTCGGAGCCGAGCGAGAAGACTTCTTCGGGCTGTATGTGAATTGTCAAAATAAAGCAGCTCCCTTTTTCTTCGCAAGAAGCGATGACGCCAGCTCCTGCACAATCTTTTCCCAATAGGCGAACCAAAGTCTGCTCGGCAAGACGAATCGGCGAAGAAATCACCACGCTGTCGGATCGTAAGCGGACAAGTTCCACCATCTGCTCACGGACCGGTGAGCCGGGCTCGTCAGACCAGCGCAGCCGGACTTGCTCTGAATCCTCCGGATAACTGCTATCGCACGCCGACATGGGATATTTTTCCTGCCTCTCATGCCACTGTTCCTCTATTGTTCGCTCCCGCTGAGCAAAGATCAATGGTCCTCACCAAGGAAATTTTTCGCGCGAAAAGAAATTTTTGCCTTGCCAAGCACTACCCCACAGGTAATACAATGATGAAAACAGTTTCATCTCGGGATCCGGGGCATGCGCCCGCCCCTGGGCGGCAAGCGCAGTCTGAGAAGGTCCTCATAGGTGTGACTCAATACAAACTAATTTGACCCGAACTTTGGAGAAAAACCCTACACCTGTCATGCCACAGCAATATCGCTTTCAGCTACTGGCTCCTGCTTACTCCTCCCCACGAACCATATTTGGCAGAACACGCGTTAGCGAGCAACTTCATCGCCAATATATGAGCGCCGTGCAAAAGCTGCGCGGGAGGGTTTACCTCCGCGACGGCGCCATCCAGCCGTGCGAAATGGAAGACGATGGCCGCTTCCTGATGCGAGGCGACGATCAGGCTTGGCATCTGCTTCTGATTGACGGCACTCGGGATGTGATCGGTTGCGCCAGATATCTAGTACATTCGAACACGGTACCGTACGAACGGCTCCGGATCAGCCACTCTGCGCTGGCGCGGGACACGAGATGGGGTTCGCAGGTGCGCGAAGCTGTTGAGGCAGACCTGGCGTTAGCCCGGGCGAATGCATCCCCGTACGTCGAACTCGGCGGATGGGCGCTCGCTGAGGAATGGCGCAACACTCGTGCAGCACTTGAGATTCTGGTTGGGTCATATGCACTCTCTCAGCTGGCTGGCTGGGGCGTGGGTGCTTGCACCGCGACAGTGCGCCACGGCTCATCGTCGATGCTTCGACGCATTGGTGGAACCAGTCTGTCGGTCCGTGGTCAGGAGCTGCCCGAGTATGACGACCCGCAGTACGGGTGCAAAATGGAATTGCTGCGCTTCGATGCGAAAACGCACGCCAGCAGGTTTACGGGCTTAATTTCGCAACTCAAGGCAAAATTGGCCGAGTCCGTTGCCATCACCCCCAAAGCCGAACACGAGCGCGTCCTGGTACCCGAGTGGGGCCGTCTCAATCTGCTCAGGATGGCGCCGCTTCACTACTAGTACAATCCAAGCGTGGTAGTAGCAGAGCAACTGAGGGAGGCTCTGGCAGAGTGGCAAGCACTGCTTGGTCCAGGTCACGTCGTTTACGAAGGCGACCTCCTCAGAGAGTTTGAGACTGCGACGTTCAGTACTTCGCAATCGGTGCCCGCCGTCCTGC
Source organism: Acidobacteriaceae bacterium (assembly GCA_019245255.1). Classification (GTDB taxonomy): domain Bacteria; phylum Acidobacteriota; class Terriglobia; order Bryobacterales; family Bryobacteraceae; genus Bog-105. The sequence continues at coordinate 3,173 of JAFARV010000284.1, forward strand.
GGCCCGGCAGTCGCGAAGAGATTCAGGAATGTCTTCGCATCGCGAACCGGCTTGCCGTTCCGCTTTATATCGTGAGCGGGGGCAAGAATTGGGGCTATGGTTCTCGTGTCCCAGTGCGTAGCGGCTGCGCGGTCCTCGACCTCGGCCGGATGAACCGAATCCTCGACTTCAGTGAGGAACTCGCCTACGTGACGGTTGAGCCCGGGGTCACCCAGCGTCAGCTCTATGCTTTCCTGAAACAGCACAATTCGAAGCTCTGGATGGATGCCAGCGGCGCGAGCCCGGATTCCAGTCTGATCGGCAACACCGTTGAGCGAGGGTTTGGCCACACTCCGTATGGGGATCACTTTGCTTACGCAGCGGGCCTGGAAGTGGTCCTCCCGACAGGCGAAGTGATCGAAACTGGCGCGGCACAATTCGCGGACTGCGTAACTGCACCTGTGAACCGCTGGGGCGTCGGACCTAGCCTGGATGGGCTGTTCTCGCAATCGAACTTCGGCGTAGTCACCCGGATGAGTATCCACCTGATGCCGGAGCCTGAACGGTTCGAAGCTTTCTTCTACACCTGCGAGGCCCCGAACGCACTGCCCGCGATCGTCGACGCGCTTCGTCCATTAAAGCTGCAGGAACTGCTACGCAGTGCCATGCACATCGCCAATGACTACAAGGTGCTCGGCGGGTTGAGGCAGTATCCGTGGGAGGAAGCCGGCGGAAAGACTCCGCTTACGCCCGAGGTGATGTCACTCTTTCGGCGAAGTATGAGTTTCGGCTATTGGAACGCTTCCGGCGGGATATATGGCACCCCTGCGCAGGTCTCAGAGGCGAAGCGGCTGCTAAGAAAGCGACTGGCACATCTTCCAGGGAAGCTACATTTCGTAACACCTCGTTTGCTCCGGACCGCGAAGCGGTTTGCCGGCCCCTTCAAACTGGTTTCGGGATGGGACATCCGGCGTACGGTGGAACTCGTCGAGCCAGTGGTAGACCTGATGCGGGGCATTCCGACAGATCATGCACTGGGATCGTGCTACTGGCGCAAGCGGACGCCGATTCCAGCGAGGCCGGACCCGGATCGTGACGGTTGCGGACTGCTCTGGTACTCCCCGACCGCGCCTGCGGAGGGCGAGAAGACCGAGCAATTGTCCCGGATTGCGATTGAGACGATGCTGGAGTACGGGTTTGAGCCAATGATTTCGCTCACCATGCTGACGCCCCGCATTATCCAATGCGTTACGTCATTAACCTACGATCGCGACGTTTCAGGCGAGGACGAGAGAGCGCTCGACTGCTATCACGAGCTTGGGCACCGTTGTACAGCGGCCGGTTTCTGGCCCTACCGTCTTGGCATTGCATCCATGGATGGACCTTTGCCGAATGGCGGCACGGGCGATTTCCTTGGCCGCCTGAAGGCGCTCGCCGACCCGAACGGAATTCTGGCCCCGGGGCGCTACGGGATCGGCTGAAGCAGCCTCAGATCGGCATAGGGGAAACGGTCGCCCGTTCCTCCCTGCCACACCACCGGACATGCGGGTCCGCATCCGGCGGTTCGGCGGGTGAGCTAGCCGCATATGGTCAATCTCGGAATCCCGAGCGAGTCGAAGTAAGCATTCGGCAGTGCAATGGTAAGAGCCGGACTGTGTGCCAAGCGCCACGGGCCGTGCGGACTGCCGGCCGTTTGCGCGGCCAAGTCCAGCCCGACACCCCGCTTTCGAAGCTCAGCAAAACGGGTCCGTCCCCGCTTCCACTGCTTCCAGATCGCAGATCGGATCCTGCGCCTGGTCCACTCCTCAAGGGTTTGCAACACCGAAGGCGTTTGACATCGCCCGAAGTAGCCGATCCAACCGCGCAAATACACGGCCAGTTCTTCGGCCATCCGTTCGATGCTCACACCGCGTGTCCGGCACGTCAGTCCCCGTATTCGCTGCTTGAACCGGTCCACCGCTTTCGGCGCTATGCGCCGCTTTGGTACGCCTGCGCTCGTAAAGCTGAAGCCCAAGAACTTCCGTTCCCATGGCCGCGCCACCGCACTCTTCTCGCTGTTGACCTTCAGCTTGAGCTTTGCCGTGATGAACCGCGTCACGCTTGCCATCACGCGCTCACCCGCCCGGCGGCTGCGAACGTACATATTGCAATCATCCGCATACCGCGCGAACTGGTGGCCGCGCCGCTCCAACTCTTCATCCAGTTCGTCGAGCACAATGTTCGACAGCAACGGCGATAACGGCCCGCCTTGCGGCGTGCCCTCCTCCACCGGACTCACCAACCCGTCTTCCATCACTCCGGCGCCAAGAAACGCCCGGATCAGCTTCAGCATCCGCTTGTCGTTGACCCGTTGCGCCATCCTCGCCATCAGTTTGTCGTGATTCACCCGGTCAAAGAACTTCTCTAAGTCCAGGTCCACCACCCAACGATGTCCGTCGGCTTGATACTTCTGTACCGCTTCCACCGCCTGATGCGCCGAGCGTCCCGGCCGAAACCCATAGCTGTGATCGGAAAACGTCCCGTCCCACCTGCGTTGCAGAACCTGCATCACCGTTTGCTGGATGAATCGATCCAGCACTGTCGGGATGCCAAGCTTTCGCACCCCTCCCTCCGGCTTCGGGATTTCCACCCGTTTCACCGGTTGCGCTTTGTAAGTTCCGCTCAACAACTGTTCCCGAATGGCTGGCCAGTGTTGCTTCAGGAACTCCGGCAATTTGTGAACGGTCATTCCATCCACACCGGCGCTCCCTTTATTGGCCTTGACTCGTTTCAATGCCTGCTTGCAGTTCTCCCGCTCGCAGACTTCTTCCATCAACTGTTCGCTAGCCGGGCTTTCGGTCCTGCGCTTCGCCGTGAGCGGTTCGGTCCCTCCCCTGAGGCCGTTCGGAGCTTCACTCCTATCCTCCTCAGCGAAGGCCAACACCAGCTGGTTCTTCTGCCGCTTGTCGCTCATCGAGTCGCGCTGCCTACTTGCCGCTCCCATTAACCCGTTGCGGGGACCGTTCGGGCCTTCGCCACTTGTGTGACTACTACGCCCTCTGCTGACTTCTGCTGCGCGGTCAGGAACGATTGCCCGTCCCTCAGTCCTGAATCCAGGACACGCAACAGATCTCCCGAGGTAAGTTCGACTGCCTTCTGCACGCAACCGCCGAATCTACAACCAGTGCTCTTGATGGATATGGACTTCGTTGTCATTTGCCAACTCGTCCGGCACCGTATGCCTCGAATCCGGTTCTTGTACATCGGCTCGTACATTTGCTCCACGCTTCTTTCAGACCCCACCTCACGATGACGCCCTTGCGCTTCGCTATCACTTCACCTCCATCAGGTTGTGAAAAGGACTTTCACCTTCGAGCTATCGAACATGCTCGGCACACAAAAAATGCGCCCCGTTTGGCGGGGCGCTGAGCTCACCGGCTTGGGAGGGAGGGAATTCTACCGTTATTAGCAACCGACGCAAAACGGCCGCGGCGTCAGGCGCGTCCTTGACAATCCACGAACTCCTGTTGAGATGATTGGTGAGCGCGCTAGCTTCCGTTCACAAAAACAATACTGTTCCCGGCACTCAAAAATTCCCTGTCGAGACCATGGAAGAATCCAGGAATACATTCGGGCGTTCTCCGGTACATAAAAGGAGGACGCGCCTGTTCGAAGAAACTGTCTTGCCGCACCTCGACGCGGCCTACAACCTGGCGCGCTGGCTTACGCGCAACGATCACGATGCCCAGGACGTGGTGCAGGAGTCCTATCTTCGAGCGTTTCAAGCTTTCGACGGCTTTCAGCGCGGTCGAGACGCCCGTCCTTGGATGCTCAAAATCGTGAGAAATACCTGCTACACATGGCTGCGCGCCAACCGTCCCCACGAGATCGTTGCGGTCAGCGATGAAACATGGCAGGAACCCGTCGCACAGAACCCCGGCCCCGAAGCATCCCTGATACGAGACACCGATTCGCAAATTGTTCGCCGCGCGCTCGAAGACGTACAGTTGGAATATCGGGAAGCACTCGTGCTTCGGGAACTGGAGGAACTCTCGTATAGGGAAATTGCCGAACTCTTGGGTGTTCCTCTCGGAACTGTAATGTCTCGCTTGTCTAGAGGACGTAGAGATCTTTCACGCCTGCTGCAGGAACGCGCGCGGGGGGCAACCAAATGAAGTGCCAGGAAGAGAGTTCCCTGATTGCGTACCT
>JAFARV010000805.1 GCA_019245255.1 Acidobacteriaceae bacterium
GGCACGCCGTTTCGCGGCGGCTCTTCTGGGCCACGCGGTCAAGATTGAGCGTGACGATCTCAGTCTCCAATCGAACCTAATGGCAATTGAGGAACGCCTGAAGTGGACTGCAGAAAAGCGCAACGATGATCCACTCTTTTTTGCTTCGCACCCAGATTTCGTAACGTTCGCGCCCGACGGGCCACTGCGCCAGCTCACCATGCAACAGATGCGTCTCCTCAGAGCGCACGCTCAATTTAAACCGCTCAAGGGATCGCATCGCGTTTTTCTGATCGACGATCTGGATCATGCCAACGAGCAGGCTGCCAACTCTCTGCTGAAGGTGCTCGAGGAGCCACCAGAACACCTCATCATCATCGCGACCGCTGAAAACGTCTACGATCTCTTACCGACCATCCGCTCGCGTGCTCTGATTCTCCAAATGTCCAGACTCTCGGATTCAGAAATGGAGGATTTCGCTCAGCGCCGCGCCTTAACGGAAGCAGAAGCCCGGATCGCGCTTTCGGAAGGGTGCCCAGGCATCGCCGCGACGCTGGATCTCGATGAGTTCAGGACCCGGCGTGGCCTGATGCTCACAGCGTTCGAGTGCGGCGCGGGTGTGGCGGCGTTCTCCTCATGGCTCGAGCAGTCAGAGCCGTTCTCGATGAAAAAAGCCGAAAAGCTCGATCTCTACCTGAAGCTCGCTTACGGACTGCTCGAAGATATCCTGGCGCGTGCGAACGGACGTCCCGCGCTCCGAAATCGGGATATCCAGCCGCGAATCGATTCGATCGTCGCCCGTGTTACCTTTGCATGGATAGAGCGGGCTGTACGCCAAGTGGATGAACTCGTCGAGATGACGCGGCGTAACATACAGAAAACAGCGGCTCTTGACGGCCTGATCGTCAGCCTGCGCCGCTCACCTTAAGCAATGTCACCGGATTTGAAAACGATGAACGAAAAGCGCACCGACACGCTAGTCAGGAAACCCGCACAAGACGGCATGCCAGACCAAAAAGAACAAAGTCGACGACCACCGATGGCGAAGAAAAGCACTCCCCCAGATCAAACCAACGCCGAGCAGTTTTACTATTCGAAGCAAATGCAGGGCAAGACGCATATGGTCGTGGTCCTGACCGATGGCGAAAAACTGGAGGGCGTCATCGAGTGGTACGACCGCGACTGCCTGAAACTGAACCGGGTGGGGGCACCCAATTTGCTCCTATTCAAGCACTGCATCAAGTACATGTACAAAGCGGATCCGGAGTAGAATCTAGCTCGGGTCCGGCCTCGTTGGCGCCCGTCTAATGACTACCGCTCCGCAGTCGTACTCGCGACCGGCACGCCCGAGACCGCACTGTTCGTGCTCAACGGCGGCGGATTGGGCACTGCTACCGGCTGCACTCCCTTCGGCGGTTCAGTGATCTGTGTTGCCGGATGTTTTCCGCTAAGCTGCTTCCCCTGCGGTAGCTGCGAGGTATCCCAGCCACCGCCCAGAGCCATCATCAGAGCAACGCTTGCGGTCATCTGCCGGAGCTGAATCTGCACCTCGGCCTCTCTCGCACTCAAGACGGAGTTTTGGGCCGTGATCACGTTCAGGTAACTGTCAACACCGGTCCGGAATCGCGTCGTCGCAAGATCCAAGTAATGGTTTGCGGCGTTCACGGCCGTGTGCTCCTGCTCAATCTCTTGCGACAAAATACGAAGGGACGACAGTTCGTCCTCCACTGCCTGGAATGCGGTGAGCACAGTTTGCCGGTACGTAGCCACTGTACCCTCGTACTGGGCACGAGCCTGTTCGCTTTCCGCCCTGCGCACGCCGGCGTCGAAGATTTGCTCCGATACGGTCGGCCCAATCGACCAGAACCGGCTCGGCCAAGTAAACCATTGCGAAAAAGTCGATGTCTGAAATCCCCCTGAGCCGCCGAGGGTGATGTCTGGATAGTAGGCTGCTCGCACGACTCCGATCTGAGCATTTGCAGCCGCAACGCGACGCTCCGCTGCAGCAATATCGGGGCGCCGCTCCAATAGCACGCTTGGTACGGCCACCGGCGCCGCAGGTGGATTCGGCACAAACTCCGCCACCGGTAAAGCGAACTCGGCCGCAGGCTTACCGATGAGTGTGGCCATCGCGTGTTCGTACGTCGCTCGCGCCACCCCCAAATCAGTCATCTGCGCCGCTGTGGTATCAAGCTGCGTCTGCGCCTGCGCAACTTCCTCGTCCGAGTCGATACCCGCTTTGAACAGCGTCTTCGTCAGCTCGAGCGCTTGAGCGTAGTTGGCAACGGTGTTTTCAAGAATCCGCCGTTGCGCATCAATGGCCCGAACCTGAAAGTAGTCTTGCGCGAGCTCCGCCTCCGTTGATACGAGTGCCGTCGCAACATCGGCTGCGCTTGCCTGCGCGTTAAACGCATTCACTGCAACGGTATTTCGAATTTTGTGCCAGAAATCCAGTGTGTAGGAAATATCGGCAGGAAATGACCAATTATTGAAGACGCCAGTGGTCGATGAGCCGCCTACTGCCGTGCCCGTCTGGGTTGATCCTGTACCACTTTCCGCTCCTGTGCCGCCGGGTACAACCGCCCGCGTTCCCTTCGCCGTAGAAGAGAATCGCGAGTTCGTGTATGAGGGCGAAACTGTCATTGTGGGCGCCATCGCCGAGCGAATCGAGATGACTAGCGCTCGCGCCGCGCGGAAGTTCGCCTCGGACGCCGCAATCGACTGGTTCGAAATCTTAACCTGCTCTTCGAGCGCGTTCAATTGCGGATCCTTATACATCTGCCACCATTTTGCGCCGAGATGATCGTCGCCAGGCTGGGCCAACTTCCATCCGGTGCCCTCTTTGAATTCAGCCGGAACTTCCTTAAAGGCGGCTGGCGTTTGCACCGGCGGCTTTGCGTATTTCGGTGCCGGATTGCAGCCGGCAAGCAGCAGTATCACCGTCGAGGCGGCAATCCATTTAATTCTCGATTTCATCACTCACCTGCACAAATCCAACGGCGCAAATATGCCGGACAGTTCACTAATCGAATCCCATTCACAGCGCGTGCGGAAAAATATTCGGCAGCCTTACGATCCAACAAAGTCACCTCGCTCAGGTCGATGAAGACCCGGCTCTGCTTCCTCTGCGCCTCGCAGATGGACCGCTCAATTTCTGGAAGCGCCTGTTCATCCAATTTCCCGTTCAACAGCACGTTCACGTACTGTTCTGCCGGATGCGGTTCCAACACGATCTTGTATTGCATATCCATTCGAATTCCTAACTGGGAGACCCCAGCGGTTCAGCGGGAGCTTCGGGCAGCCCTCTGCCACGAAGCCGTCCAAACCAAAGGCTCAGACGGTCCATGTAGAGGTAAATTACCGGGGTTGTGTAAAGCGTGAGCGCCTGGCTGACAATCAGCCCTCCCACGATCGTGATTCCTAGCGGCCGCCGCAATTCCGACCCCGTGCCTGTTCCGAGCGCCAGGGGCAATCCGCCGAGCATCGCCGCCATGGTCGTCATCATGATGGGGCGAAACCGAAGCAGGCAGGCTTCGAAAACCGCCTCCTTCGGCGTCTTGTGATCGCGCCGCTCCACCTCAATCGCGAAATCAATCATCATGATGGCGTTCTTCTTCACAATGCCGATGAGGAGAATAATTCCGATCAGTGCGATTACGCTCAGGTCCGTGTGCGTCAGCATCAGCGCCAGAATCGCCCCCACTCCCGCCGGAGGCAATGTGGAAAGGATTGTGATCGGATGAATCAAGCTCTCGTAGAGAATTCCCAGAACGATATAGACCGCCGCAAGCGCCGTCGCAATCAGAAGCGGCTCATTGGCGAGCGATGACTGGAATGCCTGAGCTGTGCCGCTAAAGCTCGTCGCGATCGTTGTCGGCATGCCGATCCTGCTCTCCGCCGCGTTGATTGCTGTCACCGCTTCACCCAGCGCCACGCCCGGCGCCAGATTAAAGGAAATAGTTACCGAGGGAAACACTCCTGAATGCGTCACCGAGAGTGCGGCAGTTGATGGACTATAGTGCGTGAACGCGGCTAACGGGACCGCCCCCCCGGTGCTCGATGGAACATAGATATACCTCAAACCGAGCGGATTTTGCCAGAATTGCGGGTCGGCTTCCATCACCACGAAGTATTGATTCAATGAACTGTAAGTCCGGGCGACTTCGCGCTCGCCGAATGCGTCATACAGGATGTTGTCGAGCGTCTCCGGCGTAATTCCCATGCGCGCTGCTGTTGCGCGGTCAATCTGCAATTCGGCTTCTAAGCCATGGTTCTGTTGGTCGCTATTGACATCCGTCAGCTCATGAACCTTCATCAGTTCCTTCAGCAGTCTAGGCGCCCATGCCTGTAGCAGTTGAAGATTGTCGCTTTGCAATGCATACTGATATTGCGCGGCGCTCTGGCGGCCGCCCACGCGCAGGTCCTGCGCCGCCTGAAGATACAGCGTTACGCCGGGAACCTGTGCCAGCTTTGGCCGGAGACGTCCGATAATCTGCTGTACCGAAACCTTCCGCTGGTTCAGCGGCTTGAGTGCAATGAACGCACGTCCGGTGTTGGTCGTCGTACCGGCGCCGCCGCCACTGAAGGCCTGCACTGTGTCCACACCCGGATCGCTTTGCACAACCTTCACCAGCCGCTGCATTTTCAGGCTCATCGCCTGGAACGAAATGCTCTGGTCGCCGATGAAGTTGCCCATCATGCGGCCGGTATCCTGTTCCGGGAAAAATCCTTTTGGAATTCTGACGAACAAATAAACGTTCAGCGCAATTGTGGCAATCGTCACGAGAAGCATCAGCGCGGAGTGGCGCAGCACCCAGCCGAGGCTCTTTTCATAGATGGTGAGAATGAATGTGAAGAACCGCTCGCTCGCTCGATACACCCGGCCATGAGTCCTCGTATCCGCGAGCAATCGCGACGACATCATCGGTGTGGTCGTAAGCGAGACCACCAGCGACACCAGAATCGTAACCGACAGCGTCACCGCAAATTCCCGGAACAGCCGGCCAATAATCCCGCCCATCATGAGAATCGGTATGAACACGGCGACTAATGAAACGCTGATTGAAAGCACAGTCGAGCCGATCTCGGCGGCGCCTTTATACGCGGCCTCGAGCGCCGGCATTCCCTGCTCGCGATACCGGGTGATGTTCTCGAGCACCACGATCGCGTCATCGACGACGAAGCCTGTCGAGATCGTCAGTGCCATCAAAGACAAGTTGTCGATGCTGTACCCGAGCAGGTACATAACGCCGAACGTGCCGATCAAGGAAACCGGAACCGCAACGCTCGGAATCAGCGTCGATCTGCCGTCCCTGAGAAATACGAACACGACCAGGATGACGAGAGAGATCGAGATCAGCAGCGTTACCTCGACATCGTGTACTGACGCACGAATTGTTACGGTCTGGTCCAGCACAACCGTCATGTCGATGCCCTGATTGATCGACGCATGCAGTTGCGGCAGCGCGGCCTTAACTCCATCGACCGTTGCGATGATATTCGCGCCCGGCTGCCGGAAGATGATAATCAACGCCGATCGTTTTCCGTTCGATAGCCCGAGTGACCGGACAGTCTGCACTGAGTCGGTCACAGTAGCCACTTTGTTCAGCTCGACCGGCGCGCCCCGAAAACTGACAATTAAAGGCCGGTAGTCCACTGCATGCAGAAGTTGATCGTTCGCGCTGATCGTCCAGCTATGAGTCCGGTCCGAGAAGATGCCCTTTGCCTGGTTTACCGTTTGCGCCGCGATTGCGTTTCGGACATCCTCCAGGCTCAGACCGAAATGGTTAATCGAAGTGGGATTGACGTCTATGCGCACGGCCGGGGCGGAACTGCCGCCCACTATCACCTGTCCTACGCCCTTAATCTGGGAAATGCGCTGCATCAGAACCGTAGAGCCGGCATCGTAGAGTGCGCTCGGCGGCAAGCGGTCTGACGTCATAGCGATGATCAGGATCGGCGAATCCGCGGGATTGACCTTTCGATAAGTGGGGTTGTTCGGCAAATCCGCCGGCAGGTACGCGCGGGCGGCATTTATGGCGGCCTCCACGTCCCGCGCCGCGGCATCAATGTTGCGGTTCAGATCGAATTGCAACGTGATGCTCGTTTGTCCGAGTGAGCTCGACGACGTCATTTCAGTGACAGCCGCAACTCTTCCAAACTGCCGCTCGAGCGGCGTCGCCACCGACGACGCCATAATCTCCGGGCTCGCTCCCGGCAGCGATGCCGAAACCGAGATGGTCGGAAAATCGACCTGAGGCAAGGGCGATACGGGCAGTAGCGTAAATGCCAGTGCGCCGGCCAACGCCACCGCCGCCGTTAAGAGCGTCGTGGCGACAGGTCTCCGAATGAATGGCGCTGAGAGACTCACCGGTTAATCTCCTGCCGCGGGTTCGGGAACCATTCCTGTGCTGTCCGATCTTCGCTGCCTGAACGCAGCAAATCGCTTTGCCAACTCGTCGAAGAACAGGTAAATCACCGGCGTGGTATAGAGCGTGAGCAACTGACTGAGCAACAGCCCGCCGATGATGGTGATGCCGAGCGGACGCCGTAGCTCCGACCCGGTTCCCGTGCCGAACGCAAGCGGCACTGCGCCCAGCAGCGCTGCCATCGTGGTCATCATGATCGGACGGAAGCGGAGCAAAGAAGCTTGATAAATCGAGTCGTATGGAGACTTTCCCTCGTGCCGCTCGGCATCTAGCGCGAAGTCGATCATCATGATCGCGTTCTTCTTGACAATGCCGATCAACAGCACAATGCCGATAATCGCGACCACCGTCAACTCGTTTCTGCAAATGATCAAAGCCAGCAACGCGCCGACACCTGCTGACGGAAGAGTGGAAAGAATCGTGACCGGGTGTATGTAGCTCTCGTACAGCACGCCGAGCACGATATACACCGTCACTAGCGCGGCCAGAATCAGAATCGGTTCATTGGTCAGCGAAGCAACGAAGGCCTGCGCTGTCCCCTGGAACGAAGCTTGCATCGCGGCAGGCGTCGGCATCTCATGTTCCACCTTGCGAATTGCAGTCACAGCTTCGCCCAGCGCCGCGTTCGGCGCCAGATTGAAGGACACCGTAGTGGCGGGAAATTGCCCAAGATGGCTGATCAGTATGGGCGTCGACGTATTCGTGTATTCGGTGAACGCCTTCAGTGGAACCGGATTCACCCCTGTGCCTTTGATGTAAATGTCGTCCAAATGGCTGGGATTGGTTTGGAATTGCGGCAGGACCTCGAGAATGACGTGGTATTGATTTAGCTGCGTAAATAGCGTCGAGACCTGCCGCTGTCCAAATGCGTCGTAAAGCGCTGCATCCACGGTCGAAGCCGTAATCCCGACCCGCATTGCGGTCTTGCGATCGATTGAAATAGCAGTATTCAAGCCGCGCGTCTGCAAATCGCTTGCAACATCTGAAAGTGCGGGTAGCTGCTTCAATCGCGCAACAAACGCCGCCGTATACCGGGAAAGTTCGTCCGGGTTTGGGTCTTCCAGCGTGTACTGGAACTCCGTGCGGCTGACGATATCTTCCACTGTCAAATCCTGCACTGGCTGCATGTACAATGTGATTCCGTCGATCTTCGCCAGATCCGGTTTCAGCCGGCGAATGATATCCGATGCGCTCCCGCTACGCTGGCTCTTAGGCCTCAGATTGATCAATAGCCGGCCGTTGTTCAGTGTTGAATTCGTTCCATCCACGCCGATGAATGACGAGAGGCTCTCGACAGCCGGATCTCTCAGCACAACCGCTGCAACGCGCTGCTGCAGTTCCGACATATGCGGAAAAGAAACGCTCTGATCGGCTTCGGTGATTCCCTGAATCTCACCGGTGTCCTGCACAGGGAAGAAACCTTTCGGAATCGCAATGTAAAGCAGGACAGTGATGACGAGAGTTGCGACCGCCACCATCAGTGTCAGCGTGCGATGATCAAGCACCCACTTCAGAGTTCTGCCGTAGAATGCGATTGTCTTTTCAAATGCTGCTTCCGATGCCCGGTAGAGTCGGCCCTGCTGTTGCTCTGGTTTGTGGCGGAGCAGTCTGGAACAAAGCATCGGTGTGAGCGTCAGTGACACCACCGCGGAGATGATGATCGTCACCGCGAGAGTGACCGCGAATTCTCGGAAGAGGCGGCCTGTGATGTCGCCCATGAACAGCAGCGGAATCAACACCGCTATCAGCGAGATGGTCAGAGATACGATCGTGAAGCCAATCTGCTCGGCTCCCTTGAGTGCTGCTGGGAGCGGCTGTTCACCCTCCTCCACATAGCGCACGATGTTTTCGATCATGACAATCGCGTCATCGACAACGAAACCCGTCGAAATCGTGAGTGCCATCAGTGTCAGATTGTTCAGGCTGTACCCAAGCAAATACATCGCCGCAAACGTCCCTACCAGCGACAGAGGCACCGCGACGCTCGGAATGAAAGTCGCCGCCAGATTGCGCAGGAAAACGAACATGACCATCACAACCAGCGCAATGCAGAGCATCAGTTCGAACTCGACGTCGGCTACCGATGCGCGGACCGTTAGGGTGCGGTCTGTCAGGGGAGTGACCGTAATGGCCGACGGGATGGTTGCCTTCAGGCGCGGAAGCAGCGCCTGCACGCGATCCACAACCTGAATGATGTTTGCGCCTGGCTGCCGTTGGATATTCACGATCACGGCCGCCACATTGTTCATCCATGCCGCCTGATGTTCGTTTTCGACACCGTCGAGAACCGTCGCGAGGTCCTTCAACATCACCGGCGCGCCATTCTTGTAGGCGACGATGACATTGTTGTACTCTTTTGCGCTCAACAGCTGATCGTTGGCGTTGATCTGATATGCTTGGTGCGGTCCGTCAAAGCTCCCCTTCGCGGACGATAAGCTGGTTGCATCGAGTGCTGTGTGCAGGTCCTCCAGGTTGAGACCGTAGGAGGCAAGCTGTGTGGGATTCGCCTGTATTCGCACAGCCGGCTTCTGCCCGCCGCTAATGGTTACCGCACCCACACCCGAAAGCTGAGAAATCTTTTGCGCCAGCCGCGTGTCGGCGAAGTCCTCCACCTGCTGCAATGGCATGTTCTGCGAGGTCAAAGCGAGCGTGAGTATGGGTGCATCAGCCGGATTCGTCTTTGTGTAAACCGGCGGCATCGGTAGATCGCGCGGCAGAAACGCCTGCGATGCATTTATCGCCGCCTGTACTTCCTGTTCGGCAACGTCGATATCGAGTGAAAGAGTGAACTGTAACGTAATGACCGATGCGCCTTGCGAACTCGTCGAAAGCATCTGGTTCAGGCCTGGAACTTCTCCCATCTGGCGTTCCAGCGGAGCCGTGACTGCCGACGCCACAACATCGGGGCTTGCTCCGGGATAGAACGTCAGGACCTGAATCGTCGGATAATCGACCTCCGGAAGTGCCGAGACCGGCAGCTGCTTGTAAGCAACGATCCCGACCAGCAGGATCGCTGCCATCAGCAGCGAAGTCGCGATCGGCCGAAGAATAAAGGGCCGCGATGGGCTCATTTCGAATTCCCAGGTTGCGGATTCTGCCGATTTCGATTAATTTGCTGGTTTGCCGTGCCCTGTTGCGCCTGGGGTGACTGCGACTGATTCGGTTCGCCCGTACGCGGCGCACGAGCACTGGAACTGTTCGGCTCGGGTGCTGCCGGTGATTGGCTCTCCTGCTGCTCTCCAACTGCCTGCGTCTCTGCTGCTGGTCCCGCCCCCGCTGGCGCTGCCGGTACTCGCCGGATCGCCACTTTCGCGCCGTCTGTCAGACGATCGAACCCATCCGTGACCAGTGTTTCGCCCG